>CANRIY010000138.1 GCA_947630775.1 uncultured Clostridia bacterium
GCAAGGTGCTGCCCATCGGCGGACTCAAGGAGAAGGCGCTCGCCGCCAACCGCGCGGGTATCCGCGACGTCATCATTCCCGAAGAGAACAAAAAGGACGTCGAGGAGATTCCGCCGCAGATTCGCAAGGAGCTCCACTTCATCTGCGTCTCCGACGTGGGCGAAGTGTTCCGCAGCGCCATGGCGGGGGTGTGACATGCAGGCGAAATTTCTGACCTCCGCCGCGACGGAGCGGCAGCTCCTCACCTTCGGCAAACCCATGATTGCCGTGTGCGGGAAGTCCAATTCGGGCAAATCCACCCTCATCAACCTGCTCGCGGGGCAGAAAAAACTCGCCAAAACGAGTTCGGAGCCCGGCAGGACGCGGCTTGTCAATTATTTCGATTTCGGGGAATTTTTGCTCGCCGATCTCCCGGGATACGGCTACGCTGCCGTCAGCAGAGAGGAAAAGGCGAAGTGGGCGAAGACGCTCGATAAGTTTTTCGGGAGAAAAGAGGACATCACGCACGTTTTTGTGCTCACGGACATCCGTCGCGACCCCTCCGCGGACGATCTGCAGATGCTCGCATTTTTGAATTACCACATCGTCCCGTTTACGGTCATCGCCACAAAGTGCGACAAACTCTCCCGCATGAAGGCAAAGGAACGCGTGCGCGCCTGTGCGAACGGGTTCGGCTTGGGGGAGGGGAATGTCATCATGTTCTCGGGTATCACGGGCGAGGGCAAGGACGTCCTCGAAAAGAAAATCAAGTCGCTCATTGTTTGAGTTTTCCGCGTCATCCTGCTCTGCGCGCATTCAGATTGTCATCCCGAGCGCATTCAGATTGTCATCCCGAGCGAAGTCGAGGGATCTCTACCGCATTTGAATGCCGAGATTTCTCGACGGCGGCGCCCGCGGCTACTTGCCGCGGACGCCTTGCTCGAAATGACAGGGGCGGACGGCGGACTTTGACACGGCTCTGCCCGAAATAACACAAAAGAATTCGCCTTGAAAAAGTGAATTTTCCGCTTGATATTTTCTCTGCGCTGTGTTATACTGAAACCGCCACACAGTTTTATATTTTTTCTACAAACGGCTACACTGGCATTTAGTGTATCCTTTTTATCCGTTTGTAGGAGAAAATTGTGTGGCAACAATGACGGGATACTCAATGCGGGCGTTCCTTCATTGGAATGCCCTTATTTTTTGCCGCATTCCTCGGCGCCCCTCTTAGGGGAGCTCCCGCGTAGCGGGTGAGGAGGTGCTGCTCTGAATTTCTCCAACCATGTCCGAATAGGACAGCTTAAAATGAAGTCGGACGGCCTTGCCGTCCGACTTCATTTAATATAAACGATGATCTCTTCTACGCGGCAATCGAGAATCGCGCAGAGATCGTCGAGCTTGGCAGTGCTGATCCCAGCGCCTTTTTTGAGGCGGTCGATGGTCGCACTGCTGATCCCGTGCTTATGGATGAGGGCATACGTTGAGATCCCTTTCCGCTTCAACGTGTCCCACAGAGGCGCATAACTGATCATAAATTGATTATAAAATAAAGTCATATACTTGACAATAGTCATAAATATGACTACAATGTTAGTATGAGAATTTCAGGAGGAAGTTTATGAAGAAGTTTTTGCTTATTTTGCTCACGGTTTTGAGCGCGCTTTGTCTCTGTCTCGGCCTTGCCGCTTGCGATGGGAAGAGCAGCGAAAGCGGAACCTCGGGCGACAGCGGCACGACTCCGTTCGGCCATACGCATACGTATGCGGAGACTTGGTCGAGCGACGAGAGCGGCCACTGGCATGCCGCCACCTGCAGCCATTCCGAGGAACGCGAGGATGTCGGCGCCCATACATACGAGAATGGTAAGTGCACAACGTGCGATTACGAGCACGTCGGGCACACTTTCGCCGAATATTCCGACAAGACTGATGACGGGCACACAGGCACCTGTTCTGTATGCGGGGTCGTGACGGAAGAACACTCCTATACAAACGGGAAATGCACAACGTGCGATTACGAGCACGAATCGCACACCTTTACTTATTCCGAAAAGACCGACGACGGACACACGGGCACCTGTTCTGTATGCCAAAAGACCGTGACGGAAGAGCACTCCTATGACGCGCAGTATCAATGCGAGGAGTGCGATTATCAGCATACTCATACGTTTGCGGAAGAATGGGAATCGAATCAAAAAGGGCATTGGCACACGGCAACCTGTCATCCGGAAGCGACAAGCGAAGTGACAGAGCATATCCCGGGCGAAAACGAACATTGTACGGTGTGTAACTATGATCTGCATATCCATACCTACGATGTGAACAACCGTTGTACAGGTTGCGGAAATGAATTGGAATACACAAAGACGGGACTTACATATACCTTGAATAGAGACAAAGAAACGTATTCGGTATCGTGGGATGACAGAACGGCCTTGGATCATGTTGTAATTCCCTATGGTTATGAAGGAAAACTCGTGACCTCGATCGGGAGTTCTGCGTTCTATAATTGCAAATCGCTTGCAAGCGTGACAATCGGGGACAGCGTGACCTCGATCGGATATAGAGCGTTCGCGAGGTGCAGTTCGCTTGCAAGCGTTAATATCCCCGACGGCGTGACCTCGATCAGGGAGAATGCGTTCGAGGGTTGCAGTTCGCTTGAAAGCATTAAAATTCCCGACAGTGTGACCTCGATCGGAGAGCATGCGTTCGATGGCACGGCGTATTCTAACGATCGAAGTCATTGGGATGCAAGCGGCGTGTTGTATATTGGCAATCATTTGATCAGTGCGGGCGCGTCAGGTAGCTATACCATTCGCGCCAGTACAATTACAGTTGCAAAGTTTGCGTTCGAGTATTGCAGTTCGCTTACAAGCATTGAGATCCCCGACAGCGTGACCTCGATCGGGAAGCCGGTGTTCTCTGGTTGCAGCTCGCTTACAAGCATTGAGGTGGCGCAGGGCAATCCTGTCTATCATAGCGATGGGAACTGTTTGATCGAGACGGAAAGCAAAACCTTGATTGCAGGATGCAAAACAAGTAAGATCCCAAGCGACGGAAGCGTGACCTCGATTGGGTCGTTGGCGTTCTCTAATTGCAGTTCGCTTGAAAGCATAGAGCTCCCCGACAGTGTGACCTCGATCGGAAACAGTGCGTTCAATCGATGCAGTTCGCTTTCAAGCATTACGATTCCCAACAGCGTGACTGAGATCGGAGATTTTGCGTTCGATCTTTGCATACTTCTTGAAAGTGTGGCACTCGGAAACGGCATGACCTCGATTGGAATCAACGCATTCGGTTATTGCCGTGCGCTTGAAAGCGTGACAATCGAAAACGGCTTAATCTCGATTGGAAACAATGCGTTCTTTGATTGCGATTCGCTTACGAGAATAGAAATTCCCGACAGTGTGACCTCGATCGGGCAAGCGGCATTCGGTGATTGCAGTGCGCTTGAAAGCGTGACAATCGGGAACGGCGTGTCTTGGATTAGAGAGGATACGTTCGATTGTTGCTGTGCGCTTACAAGCGTGATAATCGGGAACAGCGTGACCTGGATTGGAGGCGGTGCGTTCTATGGTTGCAGTTCGCTCACAAGCATTCAATATAAGGGTACTTTGGATAGATGGCAGTTAATCAACCTAAGAGGGGGTTGGGATTCTAACACAGGGGATTATACGATCGTTTGCACGGACGGGACGATCGACAAAAGCGGGAATGTCACGAAAAATCGTGCGGCGGCGAACGCGGCGGCGAATGTTGCGCTTTGCCCCCCTGTAACGTACATCGGAAAGGAATAAGGTGGGCATCATCCCCCCCACCACCGCCTTCGGCGGAGCCTCCCCCCCGAAGGGGGAGGCCTTGACGGACGACACATGCGGCGGAGCCTCCCCCCCGAAGGGGGAGGCCTTTTTTGAGACGGGCGAAAAAGGACAAAATTGCCGCAGGGCGCCAAAAATGCTTGCAATCTCAAAAAGGATATGCTATACTGATACAGTCTGCGGCCAAAACCGCAAGGCAAATCCACACCTCGTTTGCGCCGCTCGCCGTGTTCCGTAAATCTTTCATGCGGAATAGGAGCGGAACTGCCGCAAAAGAGGGAGGAGAAACGGAGGAATTATGGCAGTTATCACCATGAAACAGCTTCTCGAAGCGGGCGTCCATTTCGGGCACCAGACGAGAAAGTGGAACCCC
>CANRIY010000139.1 GCA_947630775.1 uncultured Clostridia bacterium
CCTGCCGCACCTATCTCTCGACGGCGGTCGGGCAGTTTGCGGATAACCTCATTTTTGCCTTGATCGTTTCGCATCAACTTTTCCCCACATGGACTTTTTTACAGATCGTCACCTGTGCGGCGACGGGCATGGTTGCGGAGCTCCTCGTCGAAGCGGTCTTCTCCCCCCTCGGATTCAGGATCTTAAAGGGCTGGCAAAATCGCGGCGTCGGGAGAGAATATCTCACATATGTTGCAAAAAAGGAGGGTCAGAATGAAAGTTGTGATCACGGGGACGAGTAAGGGCATCGGCAAGGCGATCGCCCGAAAGTTCCTCGACATGGGGTGCCTTGTTACGGGGATCGACGTCCTTCCCCCCTCTCTTTCGCACCCCGCGTACACGCACTGCACCGCGGATATTCTGAGCGGCGAGCTTCCCGATACGGAGGCGGAGATCCTCATCAACAACGCGGGCGTGCAGGACAGCGGGCGGGATATCGACGTCAACCTGAAAGGCAGTATCCGCGTGACCGAATTTTACCTCAGATACCGCCCGAAGAGCGTCGTGTTCATTGCCTCGGCGAGCGCGTCGACGGGGTCGGAATTCCCCGCGTATGCCGCAAGCAAGGGCGGATTGGTCTCGTATATGAAAAACGTCGCCCTCAGGGCGGCGGAATGGGGCGGGACGGCGAACAGCGTCTCCCCCGGGGGCGTGACGACGGAGCTCAACCGCCGTGTCATGGAAGATCAAGCGCTCTGGGGGCAGATCATGGACGAAACGCCCCTGAAAAAGTGGGCTTCCCCCGAGGAAATTGCGGAGTGGGTGTACTTTGTTGCCGTTGTCAACAGGTCAATGACGGCGCAGGATCTCCTCATCGACAACGGCGAGAGCGCCCGCGCAAAGTTCGTGTGGTGAAGGGGGCTTGGCGCCCCCTTGAGGGGGAGCTCCGCCGTAGGCGGTAAGGAATGCCGTTCTGAATTGTCACCCTGTCGCGCGCATTCCCAAATCACGTCACCCTGAGCTCTGTCGAAGGGTCACCGCATTATAATAAGGTGATGCTTCGACTCGCCGCAAGGACAGCGGCGGCTCAGCATGACGTAATTTTATGACACCCCCTCAGCCGCGCAAGAGCGCGCGACAGCTCCCCCTCGAGGGGGAGCCAAGGGATAGGGCAAAACGACGCGGTAAAACAGCAAAAATCCTCGCGAAGAGCGGGGATTTTTCATACTTTTAAGGAAAACGGGCATACCATGTCCGAGAGCCTAACTGTTTTCCAAATAAACGGAGAGTGCGGCAAAATCTCCGTGCGGGACGAGGGAGATCTCCGCGTTTTCGCGGTTGATGAGGCAGGGCGTCAGCAAAAAGACGTCGAGCCCGACCTTTCGCGCGGCGAGGTCCTCCCTCGCGTCGTTGCCGACCATGATACAGTCGGACGGGGACAGGCGGAGCTTTTCGCAGATCTCCGTATAGTACGCGGGGTTGGGCTTGCAATAGCGGGAATTTTCGTACGAGGTGATGTACTCAAAGTCCGCGGGATCGAGCCCCGCCCAGCGCATGCGGTTCTCCTGCGCGATGCGCGGAAAGATCGGGTTGGACGCCAAAACGAGGGTCTTTCCCCTCTCTTTCAGCCGCGCGACGGTCTCCGCCGCCTCCGCCGCGAACCCGCAGGAAGCCTTTGCGGCGTTGAAATCCTCACGGTAGAACTCTTCAAACACGGGATAGTCCCCGTCGACCCGTTCGCCGAAGATCGCGCGAAAAGTCGTCCAAAAGGCCTCCTCGTTGCTCCGCGAACCGTCGTTTTTCACCATTGCGGCAGTCCCCTTCCAGATCCCGTCGATCAGGGGCTCCGCCTCGTACCCGCGGGGCGCGAGTTTCTTTGCGAGAAGGGAAAAGTAGTACTTCGTAAAGACGTCCTGATCCATCGGCAGGAGCGTGCCGTCGAGGTCGAAAAATACCGCCCTTTTCGCCATCAGAAGAACACCCCGCGCGCGGCTTCCTTGGTCTCCCTGTCCGCGATGAAGGGGATGCGCGTCGTATAGCCCGCCTTGGCGGCGACGATCATCTTCGTCGGCCATGCGAAAATGTCTCTGTTCCATGCGTTCACGGTGTCGTTATACACTTCGCGCGCCGCCGTGATCTCACGCTGGAGATAGGAGTTCTGCTGCATGGCGTCCGCAAGCTCCTGATGCGCTTTGAGGTTGGGATAGTTCTCAAAGGCGATATTCACGGATCTGCCGATCTCGCCGATCTTTTCGGCATATTCGTTACGCGCCGCGTCGCCGTCCGCGCCCCTGCCGCTGCGGTAGGCCGCGACCGTTTTGAAGGTATCCTTGTCGAGGTCGATCGCCTTGTCGAGCAGACGGGCGCAGTTTTGCAGGATCTGCACGCGCTGTTCGAGATAGTTGTCGATCTGCGAGGCGTCGTGCTGGATCTTCTGTTCGAGCTGGCGGAAATAGCTCCGCGCCTTCATCTTCATGACCGTCCAGATGATGCCGCCGATGATGGGCGGAAGGAACCACCAGATGATGTCGAAAAAGACGGAGCCCTTTCCGATCTTGACATCGATCTTCTTGGCGATGACGTTGACGTCCCGCCCCTCTTCGAGCGTAGGGCCGCTCATTTCGTCGAGTTCATTTGCCATTGTTGTATCTCCTTTTTTTATTTTTTTGAAGGTATTACAGACGGTCACTCCCCGTCTTTACGGCAGAGGATCCCGTGTCCGTAGCTGAAATCGAGTGCGCCCGAGAGCCGTTCTTTGAGCGGCCCCGTGCCCATCTGCCGCTCGAATTCCCGCTCGCTCAGGCGAAGTTCGCACAAGGAAACGGACGCGGAGTTTCTGATCGGGATATATTCTGTCCACGGAACGGGGACCATATGCATGTTGCCGTCCCCGCCGAATTTGGGGACGAGCTCCACGCGCTCGTGCGCCGAATAGGAATAGGCGGTCACGCGGACCTTGTCGCTCCCCCCTTCCCCGCCGAGAAATTCCGTCTTTAAGATGCTTCTCGTCGCCGCGGCGGGCGGAGCAAACGCCTTCTCCCCCATGAGATTGACGGCGTATTCCGTCTCGTACGGAGTGAGGTTGCGCGGATAATTTTCCCGATAGATATATTCCTGCGGCTTGTGCTGTTGATACAGGGGGATGGAAAGGAGCGGCGCGAGGTCGAAGTAGAGGGAACGGAAATATCCGCAGTTGATCGCCAAAAAATTCTTGCGCGCAAGCTCGACGCTGTAGGACAGATACCGCCTGTACCCCGTATCCATGTCCCATGCCGCGGAGTGCTCCGAGGATACCATGTTCAAGGGGCCGTCCTTTCTCATGCCGAAATCGTCCCCGTAGCCGTCGGCGCTGTCCGTCATGAGCGAAACGAGATTTTTCTGCGCGAGGGGGGTGAAGAGAAGGCGGAACTGCACCTCGTCGTCCCTGTCCGTCGCGCCGAAGAGCACGTCGAATTCGCTGTTGCCGAGCTCGGTAAAACTTCCCCCCTTCGTCACCGCTTTTTCCTGCTTGCGGCGCAATTTTTTCGCCCCCGATCTTACCTTTTTCTCGCGGGCGTCCTCGCTCAGGCGCTCCGCATGGGAGGGGCTTCGCGAAAAATGCAGGTCGGGGGCAGCCTCGTTGCCGTAGATGAGGCGGGTCTGTTCGCCGTAGTAAGGTTTGGGGCGGACGATTGTTGCGACCAAGATCTGCGAGTGGTGTTCGACGTGGACATGCCCCTCCGAATCGGTGTGCGTCGTCGTCCATGAGATGGGAAGGGTGCCCGTATACGTCTCGCTCCCCATCGTATGGACGAGCTCGCGGTCCACGACAAAGGGATTGCCGAGGATCTCCCCCGTCAGAATGCCGACCGTCGACCGTGCGGGGTCGAGCGGTTCCGAAAAGCCGTATTTGCCGCTGAGATAGTCATAGCGGCGCATGTTGAAATTTTCGTCGATCTTGAGGAGCGGAATTGTCTGTTCGATGAGTTTCCGCGTAATATCGTCGTCATAGAGCGCGTTGAGCGGCTCCATCTGCGCCCACGCCTCTTTCAAAAGGGCGTCAGCCTCCTTTTGGGTCTTGTCGCGCTCGGATTCCGTCTCTTTGAGCACGGGGCGGATCTTCAGAGCAATGAGCGGAATGCAGACGGCGGGCGTCACTGCGCCGACAGCCGTCATTGCGATGCCCGCGGCGAGAGACCCCTGTACGAGACTCA
>CANRIY010000140.1 GCA_947630775.1 uncultured Clostridia bacterium
GGGACGGAGAATGGCGGCGCGACAGCTCAGGCGGAAAAGGCTCCATAAATAGAATGGTCGCCTTTTCCCGCCATCCCTAAGGAAGGACCCCTCGAGGGGGAGCCGAGAAGCAATGCAAAAAACGGAGCCGAAGCTCCGTTTTTTCATTTCTGCATCAGATCTTTCAGATACTGTTCGTATTCTTCCTCTGTAAGCCTTTGTATCTTCTTTTTTTTCGACATAGGCACCTCGCAGTTCCCTACGAGTATGCCCCATGCGGCACGCTTTTATTCTGTTCGGAGTGCGATGACGGGGTCCTTTTTCGCCGCCGCCTGCGCGGGG
Source organism: uncultured Clostridia bacterium (assembly GCA_947630775.1). Lineage (GTDB taxonomy): Bacteria > Bacillota > Clostridia > Christensenellales > Borkfalkiaceae > Gallimonas. Next base: position 322 of record CANRIY010000140.1, read on the forward strand.
ATCAGGCCCGAGATAAGCGTCAGCATCACGCTCACGCACACCATGATAAATGCGGTCAGGGGCGGGAGCGACGCAATGCCCGAAATCCCCGAGAGAGATACGATAATGATATTGATCACGATCGAGATGAGATAGGTCACGATGATCCCGATGAGCCCTGCGGCGAGGCCGATGATGAACGTCTCTGCGTTGAACAGATTCCTGATATCCATCTTCCTTGCGCCGAGGCTTCTGAGAACGCCGATCTCTTTGACGCGTTCGACGACGGAGACATAGGTGATGATGCCGATCATGACCGAGCTCACGACGAGCGAAATGGCGGTGAACGCCACGAGCACGTAGGTGATGACGTCGAGCATCGTCTGTACCATGCCCATGAGGAGACCCACCCTGTCGGTATAAGTGATCTTATCCTCATTGACACGGCCGTCTACCTCGTTCCATGCGTCGAGGTAGCCGAGCACCTGTTCCTTTGCGTCGAAATCAGAGGGATAGATATAGACCCCGTTGGGTTTATCGCACCCGCCGAGGAGACGGATGACGGGATCGGTGGCGATATCCTCTGTGATCGCCACATAGATGATCCCTTTCAGATCGATATCGCCAAACTCCTTTTGCGCATACATATCGGCGAGCGGCGCCCCGAGCGCGACTTCGAGTTCGGCGCGGGTAAACGACGTTTCGAGGTCTTCGACTTCCCGCCTGATCCCCTCGAAGATCGTCTGCGCCTCTTCGGGCGTATACTGCCCTTCCCCGCCCTCTGCGGGCGGCGTAGTCAGCGAACCGATGATCATTTCCTGCGCCGTGCCGAGGAAGGAGAGCATGCCGTCCCGCGTGAGAGGCAAGGTAAATTCATCATTATGATAGAGCAGGCGCGCCGCCTGTTCGATACTTTCGGCAAACACTTTCCCGTAGCCCGCGCCGAGCGCCTCGCGTACATATCCGAGGTCAACGGCGGTATACGGACTATTGCTCATTTCACCGACGTGCGTGGAAGGAGCGCAGTAGGCGTTTGTATCTTCGCCCAAGCCCTTGACGCCCGCCATCTGTGTCAGCATGGCGGTAAAGCCTTCGGGCAGGCGTGCATCTTCGCTCATCGCCCACTGTACGATCGTACTTTGCATGTTCTTTTGGATATACTTTGCGATCGTTTCCTCCGTGAAGGAGATGCCCGCATTCAGGCAGCCGTACGTTCTCCCCTCTTTCAGCCGAAGGACGGCGGTGATGCGGATGGGCATGCCGATCTCATTCCCCTCTGCGTCCGTATAGTTGAGGTTTGCGTTTTCGTCCTTCCGTTCGTCGGAATAGGTGAACGCCGCTTCGTACTTTTGCGCACCTGCTTTCTTGGTATAGACGGCGTCGTTGTAATACAGCGTGTATTCCTTGGCGAAGACGTCCTCAAAGGGCACTTCGAGGGGCTCTTCCGCCTCGCCCGTCGCATCTTCCTTTTCCCCAAGCTGGAAGAGCGTCATGAAGTCGCTCTCCGGAATAAAGCCGAGCTGGGCAAGGGTGAGGTCGGTCGAATCGTTGTTTGCGCCGATCACGAGCACCGCCTCATTCTCGTTCTCGGGGAAGTGGGGCGTCCTGCCGCCGAGTTCGTCGAATGTCCTGTCCGCGGCGAGAATATCGTACTGCGAAAGGATGTAGTCCGAATATTCCCCGCGCTCGCGGGCCTTTGCCGAAGTCCCCGGCATGACGCCGAGCACATCGTCAAAGAAGTTCACATAGCGCACGAGCGCCGCATACTCACTGGCGAGCGTGAGGAGCTCTTCCGTGTAGAAGTCGCGCAGGCCCGACAGGGAGAAATACTGCGTTGCAAGGGGTTTCGAATTCGGTCCCAGATCGCCGCCCGTCGTGACCGCCGTGAACAAATTATCCGTGAGCGACACGCCGTAGACATATTTGATGGCGGAGAACCAATCGGGGTGGGCGTCTTTGCCGTCTTCGAGATAGTTGATGTATTCCTCAGAAATGTTGTTGGTGACGGCGATATTCTGCGCAAGCTGCGTCAGGAAGGAGTTGACGTACACCTTATCGCCGATCTGCTCCATATCGGGCAGATTGTTCAAAGAGCCCGCATTTTCCATGACGGCGGAAAGGTCGAGCGTGTTCTCCATGATTTCCACGGGATAATAGGAGAGCATATCCTCTTCCGTTCTGCGGATATAGTTATTGAAGCCCGAGGAGAGCGCGAGCACGAGGCAGACCGAAATGATGCCGATACTGCCCGCGACGGACGTGATGATCGTCCGCCCCTTCTTCGTGAGAAGGTTCCTCGCCGAAAGGGCGAGCGAAGTGAGAAAACTCATCTTTGCCCGCGGCTTTTTGGCTTTTTTGCCCGTTTCAACATTGCTCTCGGGGGAAGGGACCTCTTCCGCTTCGGGAGTCGCCTCTACGGCCGTCCGTTCGGCGTCCTCCTCTTCCTCGCTGTAAGGCGCGGAGTCCGATTCGACCATGCCGTCTTTGAGGCGCACGATACGGGAGGAATACTTTTCGGCAAGCTCGGGATTGTGGGTCACCATGATGACGAGACGTTCGGAAGCGATCTCCTTGATGAGCTCCATGACCTCGACGCTCGTCTTGGAGTCGAGTGCACCCGTCGGTTCGTCCGCGAGCAAAATATCGGGATTGTTGACGAGGGCGCGGGCGATCGCGACGCGCTGCATCTGCCCGCCCGAGAGCTGGTTGGGCTTCTTCCCGAGCTCCTCTCCGAGCCCGACGCGTTCGAGCGCCTGTTTTGCACGTTCCCGCCGCTCGTCCCTGCCCACGCCCGCGATCGTGAGCGCAAGCTCGACGTTCCCCAAAACCGTCTGGTGGGGAATGAGGTTATAGGACTGGAAAATGAATCCGATCCTGTGATTGCGGTACACGTCCCAATCGCGGTCCTTGAAATCTTTCGTCGATCTGCCCTGAATGACGAGATCGCCCGTCGTGTAATGGTCGAGCCCGCCGATGATGTTGAGCAGGGTCGTCTTCCCGCAGCCCGAAGGGCCGAGGATGCAGACGAATTCATTCTTCCTGAACGCTAAATCCACGCCTTTCAGGGCATGGACGTAGCTTTGTGCGACTTTGTAGTCTTTTTTGATGTCTTTGAGTTTCAGCATATATCCTACCGTGGTCAAAAATTATTTTGTCTTCTTTTTATGCATTTCCGCATGCGTCTCTTTGAGGAGGCCGATAAATTCATCGCAGTCCTTCGCGAGCTGTTTCGTCCGCTCCTTGCCGAATTGCTCCGCAACGCGGGTGAGGAGGCGGTTCGCCTGCCTGCACTGCTTTTCATAGAGCGCAAGGGAGGTTTCGGAAAGACGCACATAGGCGATCTTCCTGTCGTTCGGGGCGGCGGCACGCACGACGATGCCGCTCTTTTCGAGTTTCGTGACGATCTGGGAAACGGCGGAACGGGTCACGCCGAGCCTTCTCGCAAGTTCGGAGGAAATGATGTCGCTCCCCTTGGTCTGCTCGGCGACAACTTCCCTGAGGAGCCTGAATTCCGTTCTCGAGAGTTCCGCTCCGTCCGAAAAAATCTTCAATCCCTCCACGGACTCGACTGCATGAAACAGCCTGACAGCATACTCATTCAATTCCATACCTTCATCTCCTTGTATAATTATTTTTTCGTTTGAGTTTCGCAAATTTCTTTATGATTTGAGCGCCCTGCGGGCGGCATATCAAGGTTAAAGAAATTTGCGAGGGGTTAGTTTTCTGCCTTGTAAAAGCGATTCGGCCGTCCCTTTTCTGTTTCACAGGACATTAAGTCGAAGGGGTTCGACAACTTGAGTGCGCTGCCGCAAAAGCGTGG
>CANRIY010000141.1 GCA_947630775.1 uncultured Clostridia bacterium
GCGCACTTGTGCGCTGCCTGTAACGATTAGGGCTATGCCCGAAAATGAAATACCCCGCGTTTTACGCGGGGATAATTGGCAGGGGAGACGCTACTTTGTCCCGCAAAACCGCTTCGCGCTTTTGCGGGAACCCTATTCCTTTCGATCCGCGCCTGACCCAACCAAAAAACCCGCAGATTTCTTCTGCGGGTTTTTTGGCAGGGGAGACGCGACTCGAACACGCAACAGACGGTTTTGGAGACCGTTGCTCTACCATTGAACTACTCCCCTAAGCGATTCTTATTATACACGATTCCCGCGGCACCGTCAACAAATTTTAAGACAAAAAAACAAAAATTTCGGAAAATGCGTCTATGCGGAAAGTTCGACGAACCAGATCTCCTTCTGCGGCTCAAAGTAGAGAAGTTTCTCCCGCTCCCCGATCAGGCATTTGTACCGCACGGGAAGAAGCGGATCGAGACGCGAGGAAGCATGCGACACGAGCGTCACGCGGTCTATTTTATATTTTCTGCCGTCCGACCAAACGATCTCGAGCGGGATCATGCCGCCGCTTTTCGAAAAGCGCGCCGTGACCTCCACATATACCCTCCGATACTCCATACAACCAATTTGCGCAATCAAAAAAGCGGCAATTCGCCGCTTTATCCTATATTATGTCACACATAGTACTATGAAAACATCGCAAAAATCAAGATTCGTATCCGTTCGGATTCTTTTTTTGCCAGTTCCACTGATCTTTGCACATTTTTTCGAGATCGTATTCCGCTTGCCAGCCAAGCTCGCGCTCCGCCTGCTATGCCTTCGCGGGTGACATTGCGGCCTGCTCCGCCTTCTCCGCGGAGGCATAGCAGGCCGCAATGTCACCCGCGCGCCGCGGTTTAATCGTGTAGGGAAGCTGTTTTCCGCACGCCTTGGAAAAAGCGTCGATCATTTCAAGCACACTGTAACCGTTTCCCGTGCCGAGATTGTAGATATACACCCCTTCCTTCGCCAGCTTTTCGATCGCGGCAACATGCCCTCTTGCGAGGTCGACCACGTGGATGTAATCGCGGACGCCCGTGCCGTCCGGCGTCGGATAGTCGTTGCCGAATACGCCGATTTCTTTGAGTTTCCCGCTCGCGACCTGTGCGACGTAAGGCATCAGATTGTTCGGGATCCCCTTCGGATCTTCCCCGATGAGTCCACTCTCGTGCGCTCCTACGGGATTGAAATAGCGGAGAAGCGCCACCGTCCAACCGTTGTCGGAAGCATAAACATCCTTCAGAATGTTCTCCTGCATGACCTTTGTCGCCCCGTAAGGGTTGGTGGTAGGATTCATTTTGCTTGTTTCGAGAAGAGGAAGCTCCGCGGGGTCGCCGTAGACGGTCGCGGAAGAGGAAAAGACGATCTTCTTCACGCCGAACTTTTGCATCGTTTCCACGAGCACAAGCGTCGAAATAAGGTTGTTATCGTAATATTCGACGGGTTTTTGCACGCTCTCGCCGACAGCTTTCAGCCCCGCAAAATGAATGACCCATTCGATCTCATGCGCCGTAAAAATGAGCTCGAGCGCGGCGCGGTCGCGAACGTCGTTTTCATAAAAATACACCTTTTTCCCGGTGATCTGTTCGACGCGGCGGATCGCCTCTTCGCTCGAATTGCTCAAATTGTCCACAACTGCGACATCATACCCGGCATTCAGGAGTTCTACGACCGTATGAGAGCCGATAAATCCCGCGCCGCCCGTAACTAAAATCATTTTATTCCCTCAAATGTTGATATTTCCCTTTGCCCCAAGCAGGTTTTTATGCCTGTCGAGAATGGGCTGGATCTCCCTGATGATAAATTCTTCCGTCTGGCGGGGCGCTCTGCCGACAAATTTCTTTGCGTCGACGATCGCATCGAGCTTGTCCTTCACGGCATCAAACATTTCATCCTCTTTGATGCGGTCGAGCAAGTCGTTTTCCGCGCCCTCCGTCTTGACGCGCTGCCCCGCTTCCGCGGAAAGCACGCGGAGCCTCTCGTGAAGTTCCTGCCTGTTTCCGCCCGCCTTCACGCACTCCATCATGATGTTCTCGGTCGCCATAAAAGGAAGCTCCGCGGCGACATGTTTTTCGATCGTTTTTTCATAAACGACGAGGTTTTCCGCGACATTCAGATAGAGATTCAACACGGAGTCCACCGTCAAAAACGCCTGTGCAATGACGATGCGGCGGTTTGCCGAGTCGTCGAGGGTGCGTTCGAACCACTGCGTCGAGGCGGTGATCGCGGCGTTGGCGGGAAGGGTGATCATATAGCGGCAAAGTGCCCCCATCCGCTCGCATCGCATGGGATTCCGCTTATATGCCATCGCGGAGGAGCCAACCTGCGCGTCTTCGAAAGGCTCTTCGATCTCCTTCATCCCCTGCAACAGGCGGATATCGTTGCTGAATTTATAGGCGCTCTGGGCGATCTGCGAGAGCACGCAGAGAACGTTATAGTCAAATTTTCTCGGGTACGTCTGCCCCGTGACGCCGTAGACACGCTCAAACCCGACTTTCGCGCAGACCCGCTTTTCAAGTTCCTTGACTTTCCAGTCATCCCCGTCGAAGAGCGCCAAAAAACTTGCCTGCGTGCCCGTCGTCCCCTTTACGCCGCGGAGACGGAAACGGGAATAGAGCGAAATGAGATTTTCGTAATCGAGCATCAGATCCTGCAACCACAGCGTTGCACGCTTCCCGACCGTCGTGAGCTGCGCGGGCTGAAGATGCGTAAAGCCAAGCGTGGGAAGATCCTTATAGCGAAGTGCAAAATTTTTGAGCAGATCCATGACGTTGACAAGTTTTCGGAGCAGAATGTCCAGCCCGTCACGCATGATCATGAGCTCGGCGTTGCAGTCGACGAAGCAGCTCGTAGCGCCGAGATGGATGATCCCCGCAGCAGAAGGAACAGCGTCGCCGAACGCTTTCACATGCGCCATAACGTCATGACGGATCTCCTGCTCGTATTCGTCCGCCTTGGCATAATCGATATCGTCGGCGCGCTCTTTGAGCGCGTCGATCTGCGACTGGGAAATGGGAAGCCCGAGCTCCCGCTCCCCTTCGGCAAGCGCGATCCATAGCTTTCTCCAAAGGCGGAAGCGCTTTTCGTCGCCGAAGTTTTCAAGCATCTCCCTGCTTGCATATCTTGTATTTAACGGACTTTCGTATAGTATTCTGTCTGACATAGTACTCTGCTCCCGCGCTATTTTATGCTTTTATCGGGTCGGGGTAGGCGACGGAAAAGGTCTCCGCCGTCACTTTTTTGATCTTCTGTTCTTGGATCGGTCTGTCGCGATAGTCCGTGCGGACAGTCGCGATCGCGTCCACCGTTTCCATTCCTTCAATGACTTTGCCGAACGCGGCGTACTGCCCATCGAGATAGAAAGCGTCCGCATGCATGACAAAGAACTGCGACCCCGCGGAATCGGGATCCTGTGCGCGCGCCATGGAGAGCACGCCGCGCTCATGCCGCAGGGGATTTTCAAATCCGTTTGCGCGGAACTCCCCTTTGATATGGTAACCGGGACCGCCCGTGCCGAGTCCCAAAGGATCGCCGCCCTGAATCATGAACCCTTTGATGACACGGTGAAAAATCACGCCGTTAAAAAAGCCCTTACCGACAAGCGAAAGAAAATTATTGACGGTATTGGGCGCATACTCGGGGAAAAGTTCCGCTTTGAACGTTTTCCCGTTCTCCATTTCAAATGTAATGATCGGATGTTTGGACATAATTTACTCCTTTTTTTATTTCGCGCGATTTCTTTTTTCGTCTGCCGCCTTGAGGGCGTCATGCTCAAAAATAAATTCGCGCGAGGAATGTAACACGTTTGGGATATTGAATCACTGTCGCGGTCGCTTGTCACGACATTAAGCCGAAGGGGTTCGGCAAATTGGGTCGCCCACGGCGGAAGTGAATTCCGCCTAAGGCAAGTGATTTAGAACTTTTTCGTGCGATTTCTTTTTTCGTCTGCCGCCTTGAGGGCGTCATGCTCAAAAATAAATTCGCGCGAGGAATGTAACACGTTTG
>CANRIY010000142.1 GCA_947630775.1 uncultured Clostridia bacterium
CGCACTTCGTGCTCGTGCCGCCCTTGGTGCACAATAGAAGTGCGGGCGGGGCGAAATGACAAAACAGGGGCGCGTCCGCGGGGCGCCTTGTGCGAAGCGAGCGGGGCGAGCAAAGAAATGAACGAAACATTCCAATTTACTTGCCTTAGGCGGAATTTACTTCCGCCGTGGGCGACTCAATTTGCCGAACCCCTTCGGCTTATTGTAATTGCAAAGCGATGTTCGCAGCGATTTGATTGATGTACAGGGAAGGTTCGCTCGTTCATTTCTTTTCGAAGCCCCGCGAGATTCTTCGACAAGCTCAGAATGACGCGCGAGCGCGTCCGCGGGGCGCGCCTTGTGCGAAGCGAGCGGGGCAAGCAAAGAAATGAACGAAATAAAAGCGAAACTAAGGTGTCACTCCCATCCCAGCGTTTCGCCGCCGAGGATGTGGATGTGCAGATGATGCACCGTCTGCCCGGCGCTTTCGCCCTGATTGATCACAAGACGATACCCGTCCCCGAGCCCGAGCGTGGGCGCGAGCGTTGCGATTTTTTGCAGCGTACGTCCGAGGAGCGCGGCGCGGCTGTCATTCAGTTCCGAAAGGTACGCAAAATGCTCCTTCGGCACGCAGAGCAGGTGGATCTTTGCGATCGGATTGATGTCCTTGAAGATGAGGATCTCCCCGTCCTCATACACCTTTTGCGAGGGGATCTCCCCCTTGACGATCTTACAGAAAATGCAGTTTTCCATTATATTTCCTCCAGAATTTCGGCGCGGACGCCGTCCTTTTCCTGCTCTATGAGGCGGACGCGGTAGAGTCCCCCCTCTTTCGCCCCCTCGGCATACACCCGAAGGTAATTTTCGGTATAGCCCCCGTCCGTCTCGAAGAGGGCAACCGCTTCCCGCCCCAAAAAGCGGGAAATGTATCTCTCTTCCGCCGCCTTTGCCTGTGCGAGCATCCGCCCCATGCGCTCTTTTTTGACCGCCGCGGGCAAATCTTTCATCTGATACGCGGCCGTCCCCTCGCGCGGGGAAAACGGAAAGGCGTGCACCCGCGAAAACCCCGCCTCCTCCACGATGGAAAGGGAAGACAGAAAATCTTCCTCTTCCTCGGTGGGGAAGCCGACGATGATGTCCGTCGTGATCGCCGCGTCGGGGAAATCGCGGTAGATCCGCCCGCACGCTTCGAGATATTCTTCGCGCGTATACTTTCTGTTCATGGCGCGAAGCACCCGCGTGGAACCGCTCTGCAAAGAGAGATGAAAGTGCGGCATGACATTCCCCGCCGCCTTCATCTGTCCGAGAAATGCGTCCGTCACGACGCCGACTTCCAGCGAGCCCAGACGGATCCGTGCGGGGAGCTCTCCGAGGAGGCGCAGAAGCCCGCCGAGGTCGGTTTCGCCGTCCCGATAGTCCGAAAGATCGATGCCTGTGAGCACGATCTCCTTCGCGGACATGCCCCTCGCCTCTTCGAGGACCTTCTCCGCCGTTCTCGAGCGGGATCTCCCCCGCAGATAGGGGATCAGGCAATAACTGCAAAAGCGGTTACAGCCGTCCTGCACGCGCAGATACGCGCGGGTCTTGGTCGCCTTGGGCGGGGGAAGCTCCGTAAAACAGCCTTCCGTCTCATGGAAGACGCCCCGCTCGTTCAAAAGTTCTAAAATTTTATCTTTCCGCGCCGTCCCCGTGACGAGGACGACCCCCCCGCGCGATGCAAATTCTTCGGCATTGTGCTCGGAAGCACACCCGCACACGATGACGGGCGCGGACGGATTGAATTTCCGCATGCGGGCGACCGCCTGCCGCGACTTTTTCTCCGCTTCCGCCGTCACGGCGCAGGTATTGAGAAGGTACAGATCGGCGAAAGAGAGCTCGTCCGTCACCTCGTAGCCGCGCGCTTCGAGCCCGCGCATGAGGGATGCGGACTCCGCCTCATTCTGTTTGCACCCGAGGGTGAACACGCACGCTTTCATCTCAGTTCCCCCGCGCGGTACATGACGACGGAGAGGAGCGCGATCGCCGCCGTCTCCGCTCTTAGGATCCGCTTCCCGAGCGAAACGCCCGTAAAGCCCATCTCCTTCGCGTATGCGAATTCTTCCTCGCAAAAACCGCCCTCACTGCCGACGGCGAGGCAATATGAGCCACCCATGTCTGCGATCTCCCCCTCGCTCTGCTCTAAAAATTCACAGGCGAAGAGCTTTTGGGCATACCCCCGCGATGCGGACATGGCCCCCTCAAAATCGTCAAAGTAATCCACCTGCGGGACGCGGGCGCGCAGGCACTGTTTGGCCGCCTCTTTGGCGACGCGGCGGAGGCGTTCGAGCTTGTTTTCGTTCATATAGGCGGATACGTAGCGGGAGGAGAACACCCCGATGCGGTTCACCCCGAGCTCGGTCGCCTTCTGCACGACGAGCTCCGTCTTGTCCCCTTTCAAAATGCCGACGAGGAGCATGACGTCCGCATTCGGCTCGCGGGAAGCGGGTTTTTCACCCGTGACGTGCAGAAGAAGGGCGTTTTTTTCGACGCGCGCGACGATCGCCGCGTACTCCTTTCCGCTGCCGTCGAGAAGGGTGACTTCATCCCCCGTGCCGAGGCGCAGAACGCTATGGGCATGGCGGAATTCGTCGCCCGTGAGCGTGACCTCTTCCCCGATCTCTTCCACAAAAAACCGCTTCGGCGCAGACATCATCCCCTCCGTAAAACCATGGCGAGCCATTCGCCCCGCCTTCTCTCTTCCATGCAGGAAAGTCCCGCCGCCGCAAATGCCGTTTTGACCTTTTCGGCCCTGTCGGGAATGATTCCCGAGAGGATCACCGTGCCGCCCTCCTCAAGGTGCGCGGGGACGGCGGGCGCAAGGGAGACGAGGATCTCCGCCGTGATGTTGGCGAGAATGACGTCCGCCTTCATCGACGTGTCGTCGACGAGGTTGCTCTCGGCGACAACGACCTTTTGCGAAACGCCGTTTCGCTCCGCATTGTGCTTACTGCTTGCGACGGCGACGGGGTCGATGTCGGTGAGATAGCAGAGCCGCGCGCCGAGCTTTGCCGCCGCAATGCCCAAAATGCCGCTCCCGCAGCCCACGTCGAGCACGACATCCCCCTTTTTGAGGTGCTCCTGCAGGAGTTCGACGCACATGGCGGTCGTCTCATGCTCGCCCGTGCCGAACGCCATATTGGAGTCGAGGAGAATGACCTTCTCGTCCGCGGCTTTTTCATATTCGATCCATTCGGGCACGACGACGATGTTTTTCAGATGAATGGGGCGGAAGTGTTTCTTCCAGATGTCGATCCAGTCGTCGCCGTCGATCTCACGCTTGGTCTCCTCAAGGGTGCCGAAGGGGATCGCTCCCCCGCTCCTCTCGCGGCAGGCATAGATCTCCTGCATGATCGCGGGGATCTCGTCCGCACGCCCGGGGAGAAGGAACGCCTTCACGAGCACGTCCGTCTGCTTCGTGTCTTGCAGACTTTCGTCAAGATAATCCCAAAACACCCCCGTCTTGCCCGATTGCAGGGCGATCACGTCGGCAATGTCGGAGACGGCGACGCCCCCCTCGGTATAATTCCATAAAATATCGGCGACGAGCTCGCTCGCCTCGCTCGTCGTATGGATGGTAAGCTCGATGTATTTCATAAGAGCATTATAAAATACGGCGGACAAAATGTCAAGAAAAAAGTCTCCCGCGGCTTTTTGCGCGACCGAGGGGGTTTACCGCGTTCATCCTGAGCTGATAAGGCTATACGCAGTCCGAATCACAATTCCCGAAGGATCCCGGTCTTTATCCTTGCCCACCCCTCGAGGGGTGGGTGTCACGAGCAATGCGAGTGACGGAAGGGGTGTCGCAAATTGCGGTGACCCTTCGACTACGCTACTTCGCGGGCGGTGCCCGCTCGTGCCGCGCTTGGTGCAATAGAATGCGCGCGGGGCGGGGTGACGTAAAGAAATCGTTGCCCACCCCCCTAC
>CANRIY010000143.1 GCA_947630775.1 uncultured Clostridia bacterium
TCCCCGCCGCACCCCTGCACGAGAATTTCGCCGTCGTTCTCCGTGAGGGAGATGCCGAGCGAGGTGAGGCAGGAGAGCATGGCGCGCGTATCGTCGCCGTATTCGCCGCAGACGATGCGGACGGTCCCCTTGGAGAGGGCGGCGAGCACGAGCGCACGGTTCAGGATGCTCTTGGATGCCGGGACGCACACGCGGAGATCGGCGCGCGGCGGAAGTTGTCGCATTGTGTAAGATCGCATAGTGTAAGTATAGGATAATTTGCGCGGTTTGTCAAGAAAATGCGCCGAAGTGGCGGAAACGCGCGCCAATATCTTGCAATTTTTTTGTGCCCGTGCTATAATGGAAACGATGAAGATCGTCGTCGAGAGGAGCCGCAGAAGAACGCTCACGCTCACCGTAACGGGAAGCGGCGAAATTCTCGTGCGCGCGCCGCTTTCAACAACCGATGCGGACGTCGGCGCATTCGTTGCGCGGCACAAGCGGTGGATCGCAAAGCGGCTTTCGGCGCGGAAGACGCTGTCGCTTGAAAACGGCGCGCGGGTCTGCCTCCTCGGGAAGGAGTACGCGATACGCGAGGGCGAGCCGCGCCTTGCGGACGGGGAAATTTTTTTGCCCGCGGAAAGCAGGGAAAATGCGCTCCGCGCACTCTTGCTAGGACTTGCCCAAACCGTCATGCAAGAACTCACCGAGTGCACCGCGCAGAAATGCGGATTTTCCTACCGCTCCGTGCGCATCTCTTCGGCGCGCACACGGTGGGGCTCCTGCAACCGCGAGGGGCGCATCGCCTACACGTTCCGTTGCGTCTTTTTGCCGCCCGATGTTGCGGAATATGTCGTGTTGCATGAACTTTGCCACACGCGCAAGCCCAACCACAGTGCGGCGTTTTGGAAAGAGGTCGCCCGCTATATGCCGGACTATGCACAGCGCAGAAAGCGTATGCGCGGCTACGAATGGTGCATGGAGACCCTATAAATTGCATTTTTTTAATGTTTGTTAAGTACTATGTCAGACATAATTAGTGAAAATCAGCACAAAAAATTGAAAATTGTCGTGTACGGGCTGGGGATCATCGGCGGCTCCCTGTGCGCGAGTTTGAAGCGCGCGGGGCACGCGGTCTATGGCATGAACAGGGGAAAGGCCGCGCTCGAGTATGCGCTTGCCCACGGGTATATCGACGGCGAGGCGCACTCGTTCGAGGGGGCGGACGTCGTCCTTCTCGCGCTCCCGCCGCGCGTCGCCATCCGCGTTCTCCGCGAAGGGGAGTTCCCCCGAAACTGCGTCGTTGCGGACATTTGCGGCGTCAAACAGCCCGTGGAGGACGCCGTCTTTGAAGCGCCCCGCCAATACCGCTATGTCGGTATGCATCCCATGGCGGGCAAGGAGACGACGGGCATTTCTTCTGCGAGTATGACCCTCTTCGACGGGAAAAATCTCGTTCTCACGAAGTGCGATGAGACGGACGAGGCGGCGTTTTCCCTTATAAAACGGCTGGGGGAGGAGATGGGCTTCGGGCGCATCGTCATCTCCACGGCGCGCGAGCACGACCGCATCATCGCGCTCACCTCTCAACTTGCGCACATCGTCTCCAACGCCTACATCAAGAGCCCGCGCGCGGGCGATTGCGGCGGCTTTACGGGGGGAAGTTTTCAGGATATGACGCGCGTCGCCCCGCTCGACGAGTCGGTTTGGACGGAACTCTTCTTCATGGATAAAGAAAACCTCTCGGAGGAGATCGCGCGGCTCATCGGGGAGCTCCAACGCTATCTCGATGCGCTCAACTGCGGCGACGAAACCGCCATGCGCGCCCTGCTTTCGGAGGGAAAAGCGGCATTTCATGAATTTTCCGAAAAAAATTCGGATATAATTGTACAAAAAACTTAAAATCTTGACGAAATCAAAATTTTCGGTTATAATGGATACGGTTTGCAACGTGCGCATCGTCACAAAAACGGGCGGCGAAGAGCGCGTTTTTACAGGCTTCGGAACGCTTTCATTGGGCGCGGAGGATTTTTCCGTGCATTATGAGGACGGACAGGACAGCATCGAACTTACCTATCGGGGCGGCGATTTTTTCATGGAACGCCGCGGGGAGACCAATCTTTCGGCGCGTTTTTGCCTCAATGAGGCGACGGAGATGCAAATTTTGTTGGGGGAAATGCGCGGTGCGCTCCCCGTTTCCACGCACATTTTGAAAAAAACAGACTTTTCCGATAAAATTCTCCTTGCGCTCGGCTACCGCTTGGGCGAAGGGGAGCACTCCACACCCTTTTATTTGCAGATGCAATTCGCATTTTCGGAGGAACCATGAAACTCGAATATTACGGCCACTCCTGTTTTTGCATGACGTTTGCCTCGGGCACACGCATCGTGACCGATCCCTACGGCGACGTCGGCTTTCGTATGCCGCGCACCGAAGCGGATCTCGTCACAGTCAGCCACGGCCATTACGACCACTGCAACGTCGCGGCGGTCGGCGGCGCGCCCGAAGTGCTCTCCTCGCCTGTCACTTGTGAAAAAAGGGGCGTGAATATCTCCGCTATACCCTGTTTCCACGACGACGCCCACGGCGCAAAGCGGGGCAAAAATCTCATCTTCCGCTTCCGCGCGGAGGGGCTCAACCTCTGCCACCTCGGCGATCTCGGCGAACCGGAAAACGAGCGTATCATCGAAGAGCTCCGCGGGACGGATGTTCTTCTCATTCCCGTCGGCGGGCACTACACCATCGACGCCGTGGAGGCGAAGGAGTACGTGCGCCGCATTTCTCCCAAACTCGTCATTCCCATGCACTATTTCACCGACGGCTTGCAGGTGGATATCGCCGGTCTGCAACCGTTTTTATCTCTTTTTGAAGCGTCGTCGATCCTCCGCTATGGGGGACAGATCGACCTTGACCGCAACTTTGTTGCCTCTCATTCGGGAAAAATCATTGTCATGGAGCGTATCAGATATGGATCGTAAGACCGCGGAAACCGAACTTCGCAACTATCTCGACCTCCTGCCCATCGCGACCCTGCGCACGGCGGGCAGAATGTACGGGGTCGCCAAGGCCTCTGCCTACAACAAGGATGTGCTCATCGGTGAGATCGTCGAGCTCATCACGGGAAAGAAATTGCCCGCGCCGCAGTCAAAGCGGGGCGCGCCCGTAAAACTGCCCTTCCTCGATCCCTCCGTTTCGAGCAAACTCGACGGCTACAAGCGCATCTTCGCGCAGAAGGAAGGGGAGCCCTTCTTCGGCGTCTCTTCCCCCGAGGCGCGTTCGGACGACGCGATCTACGCGGGCATCCTCGAGATCACCTCGGGCGGCTACGGATTTTTACGCGCCAGGAACTGCCAGCTCTCCAATGACGGCTCGGATGTGTTTATCTCCGCGTCGGTCATCCACTCGTTACGCCTTCGGGAGGGGGACTTTGTCGCCTGCACGGTGAAGCCGCGCATCAAGAACGATTCCCCCGCGATCAACGAAATTTTGACGGTGAACGGCCTACCCGTCGGCAGATACGAACAGCGTCCCACTTTCGACTCTCTTACCGCGGAGTACGCAAAGGAGCAGATCGCGCTCTCCGAGGGCAACAATGATATCGCCCTCCGCCTTCTCGATCTCTTCATTCCCATCGGAAAGGGTCAGCGCGCCCTCATCATCGCACCTCCCAAGGCGGGCAAGACGACGCTCCTCAAAAGCGTCGCCCGTGCGGTTGCCGAATTTCACCGCGAGATCGCCCTCATCGTCCTTCTCGTCGACGAGCGCCCCGAGGAGGTCACCGATTTCCGCACCTGCGTGCCGGGGGCGGAGGTCGTCTATTCCACGTTCGACGAGGGCG
>CANRIY010000144.1 GCA_947630775.1 uncultured Clostridia bacterium
CGGTAGCGCCATCCCCACGGAACGAGGAGGCATCGCGGGTTGCACGTTCAGTTCGAACAGTTCCCCCGCCGCCAGCCGCCGCAGCGCATATTCCCGCGGAAGGCAGCCGATCCCCATGCCTTCGGTCACCAACCGCTTCATAAAATCCCAGCTGTCCACTTCGACGGAAGGCGTGAGATCGGCGCCCACACTCTCCGCAAAACGGTCGACGGAGGCGCGTGCTACGGTATTCGGCTCCAAAAGGAGCAGCGGATATTTTTGCAGATCCCAAACGGTGAGCTCCTTGCCTTTCAGCTCCGCATAAGCCTCGCCCGCAACAAAGATATCGTTGAGCAGAAGAATGGGCTCCGTGAGGCGGATCCCCGCGTCCTCTTCGACGGGAAGATTCAAAAATCCGATGTCGCAGCCGTCCGTCTTGAGCATTTCGACGATGCGCGGCGAGACCTCTTCGATGAGCTCGATCTTGACCTGCGGATACAGCTTATGATATTCGACGATCTTTTCGGAAAGAATATACTGGAAAATCGTTTCGGACGCACCGATCCTGAGCGTTCCCGTGGGGCGCATTCTGAGCTCCGCGAGCTTGTCTTCCGCCTCCGCAAGGAGCGCAAGCGCCTGCTCGACGTTCCCGATGATGAGCTGTCCGCCCTGCGCCGAAAGCTCCATGCCCTTGTGTGTCCGCTTGAAGAGCGGCGTGCCGAGCTGCGTTTCGAGCTGTTTGATCGATTGGGAGACGGCGGGCTGGGAGATATACAGCTCCTGCGCCGCCTTGGTGAGGCTCCCGCAGCGGGCGACCGTGCAGAAAATTTTGTAAAGTTCGAGATTGACCATACGTTCTCCTATGTTTTCCGAAGTTTATTTTCCAACGCAGAATTTTGAAAAGATCTCGTCGATCACGCCGTCGGAAGCCGTTTCGCCCGTCAGAAGCCCGAGCGTAAACCGCGCGTCCGCGATATCCTGCGCATACAGTTCCGCATACAGTCCCCCCTCGACGGCATTGAGCGCGCGGCGGGCGCATTCCAACGCCCTTGCAACGGCGTCCGCGTGCCGCTCCGTCAGAAGATAGAGCCCGTCCGAGGAGACTTCGCCGACCCCCCGCAGGAAGAGAAGTTCTTTGAGTGCCTCGAGCCCTTCTCCCGTATGCGAAGAGAGGGTGAGATCGCAATCCTCCCGTTTTTTCAGGTCGCTCTTTGCGCCCACGACGATGAGGGGGGTATTTTCGGGAAAGACGGGCGGCTCGCCGTCCTCCTTCAGATAGACGATGACGTCCGCTTCGGCGATCGCCCGCTCGGCGCGGCGCACCCCCTCTGTCTCCGCGGCGCTCTCGCCCGTGCGGAGCCCCGCCGTGTCCGTGAGGCGGAAGAGCACGCCGCCGATCTCGATCGTGCCCTCTACGGTGTCGCGCGTCGTGCCGGCTTCATCCGAGACGATGGCGCGGTCGTACCCGAGCAGGGCGTTGAGAAGGGAACTCTTGCCCGCGTTGGGTTTGCCGCAGAGCACGACGTTGACCCCCGATTTGATCTTTCTGCCCGTGCCGTACCGCCTGTAAAGGTCTGTGAGTCCGCGGATGACTTCATGAAGGAGCGAGGCGATCTCGCGGCGGGAGTCCGTCGTAAGGTCCTCTTCGGGATAATCCACGTCCGCGTCGATGCTCGCAAGGCAGGTGGTGAGCATTGTTTGATACCGTTTGCACTCCTCCGTGAGGGCTTCGGTGTACAGCGAATAGCCCGCGCGGACATGGGAGGCGGACTCCGCTTCGATCATCTCCCCCATGCCCTCGACGGCGGAGAGGGACAGCTTGCCGTTGAGAAAGGCGCGGCGGGTGAATTCCCCGCGCTCCGCGGGACGGGCGCCGAGCTGTACCGTGCGCGAAAAGACGCCGCGGGCGATCTCCGTCCCCCCGTGGCAATGAAATTCCACCACGTCCTCGCCCGTAAAGGACTTGGGCGCGCGGAAAAAGACGGCGAGGCCGTAATCCTTAAAATCCCCGCAGTCGATCTCCCCGGGATACATTTTATTGGGCTCGAAAGACTTCCGCGGGAACATCTTTTTCGCAAGCTCCTCCGCACCGTCCCCGCTGACACGGATGACGGCGACCCCGCCCTTCCCCGGCGGCGTTGCGATCGCGGATATGAGTTCCATAGGTTCCTCCCATAAGGCATGCGCAAACAACAAAAGCGTTGCTTTTATTTTCTATAATCCACGGTTATAGTATAGCACACCGACGCGGATCTGTAAAGCGATTCGCAAAAAGAAAACCGCCGCATGAAGCGGCGGATCGGTTTACAAATCGGAAAAAGGTTCATCGGGGGGCGGCGGAGTGCCGTTCCCGCTCTCATTGCTCCCGCCGAAGTCGCCGAAGGGCTCTTCGGGCGTCCCGCTTCCGCCGTTTTGCGGCGGCTGTTGATTGCCGTAAGGGGTGCCGTACGGGGGCTGGCTGTAAGGTCCGTACATCTGCTGTTGTTGCTGTTGCATGCGGCGGATCCGCTCCTGCATCCAAGCCTGATAATCGACGGCGGCGTTATTCCTTACCGCAAAGAGCACGAATCCGCGCACGGGGAAGAAGGAGCAGAGGAATGCCATCAGGAAAGGACTGCGCGCGTAGTACTTTCTGAAGAAGGCAAAGAACATCATGCAGAACGTAAGCACCATGACAAAGTACCATATCTGCGCCACGATCTCGAGGGCAAATTCCGCATTCGCCATCCAGCGGAGCCCGACGGGAATATTCGAAACGATGTATTGCGTCCCCGTGATATAAACGTTTTCGCCAACCGTCTCATAAGTAAACTCGTTCCATTCGGGCCGTGCAAGCGTCAGGCTGATCACGAGGACAAAGATGTTGAGCGCGACATATACCACTTCCGCAATCGCGGCATACAACCCGATCCGCTTGCATTTGATCCCGAAGATGTTCGTCTCCCCCGCGATCCTGCCCGCAAGGTAGGTGTTAAGGAAGGGGACGAACGCCATCCATGCAAGCTTTTCCCCCGCGCGTTTTGCAATTTTATAGAGTCCGAAACCGCCGAGCAGATGGCTCAAAAGATAGATCCCTGCCGCAACAAGCATAGAGATCAGCAGGATCTTTCTGTCGAGCGATAAAAATTCATCGATCGTGTTGAATCCCGGCGTAAAGTAGTATAGGACCATCTGCGGAATGCTCATCCATTCGAAAAATTCCATTTATTCCTCCTGCGCGCCGAAAAGCGGCGCGTCATATTCCACATTTTCAAGCATGAGCCCCTTTGCGGGAAGCGTCTTTGCAAGAAGAGAGCGCTCCCCCGAAATGAGGGCAAGAGCGAGCCCCTTTGGATCCTTTCCGAGTCCCACGGCGAGAAGCTCCCCCGCGAGAATGCGCACCATGTTGTATAAAAACCCGTTTCCCGTCACGCGGATCTCGTACATGGTATAGAGATTTTCCGTCCGTACGGCGATATTCACGGCATAGACGGTCCGCACCGTCGTCTTTGCGGAAGAACCTGCGGCGCAGAACGCCTTAAAATCGTGCCCCCCCACTACCATGTCTGCCGCTGCGCGCATGGAATCAAGACATGGTACCCCCTTGACCCGTACGGCGTAACGCTCCAAGACGGGAATTTCCGCCTCGGACGTATAGAGGCGGTAACAGTAGGTTTTCCGCTTCGCGCCGCGGGTACAGTCGAACCCCGTAGGAGCGGTCCCGCTCTTATATACCCTGAGATCGGGCGGAAGAAACGCATTCAGCAAAATACTTAATTTTTCGGG
>CANRIY010000145.1 GCA_947630775.1 uncultured Clostridia bacterium
TGTACGTCAACTCGATCTGGACTTTATGGTAAATGCCGCCCGAGAGTTTCGCGTTTTTTTCCGCAGACAGCACTTCCAAAAGCGTGGTGGGAGAGGTCAATTTTTTATTGATCCGATCGGGCTTTTTTGCGTCCTCGGGAATATTCCACGTTTTTCCCGTCAGAAAAGCGCCGTCGATTTTCCCGAGCGCACAATAATTCCGAACGCTCCGTTCAGATAAATTCCACTTCTTCGCCGTTTCGGTCACGGACAGATATTTCATCAAAAATCACCTCTATGGTAAGGATAGCACACTATCGGCAAAAAAGCAAGCGTTAGTGCATCCATTTTTCATTATTTTTGCCGTTATCGGCAATCGGCATTATAAGTATTTTGCTTACCGCATATCGATTTGTTGTCATATTTGACTATGGTAAAAATTCATATAAATAGACATGAAGTCAAAATTGACCACAAAAGTTGTCTCATAAGACTACAAAAATAGAAATTTTGTGATATAATCATCCTGCAAGAATACAGGAGGAAATTATGACAAAGTTAAAGGAAAATCTGGATCATTATATGGAACTTAAAGGGATCACCATGTATAGCCATTTGCTCGTGGAGATCGCGCATGAACTTGGGATCAAGGGGCAAGCGGCCTATCGGTTTGCGGAAACCGAAAGAGCCAATTTCTCCAAAATGCTCAAGGGCGAACGGCCGTTGAAGTATGATTTTATCATTCCGCTTGAAAAAATCTTCGGCGTTTCTCTCGCCAGATTGCTTGATGAAGATGCTTATAAGTTACCCGTTGAAAAATCAAACGTGCCTTTCGACAAAGGCTTTCGGTACTATGCCTATCTGGATGATCCCGATCTGTATCGGAATGAATTTGATATTATGTTGACGAAAGACGGGAAATCGATCTTGAACAATACCGATGAGTTCGGAAAAACATTTCTTGATTATGTAGTCGAGTACCATTCGGTGAACGGGGTCCGTTATCTGCACGATGAATACGGCATCAAATTAAAATGGTACCACAATCACTTCGAATTCAAAAAAAGTAAGGGCATGATATGGATCGATTTTGAGAATGCCATCGGATTTGCGCGGTTCGTCGCAAGCATGAAAGACCCCTCTCTGTTCAACGATATCTTTGATTCGTTCAACATGTTTTACACAAACGGTCATTACGGCGGTCCCGACAGCATTTTTTATCAACCGCAATATCTTGAGATCTTGCTGGATGACGAAGGGCTCTTCAAGTCTCTGTTTGAAATCAGAAAATACGATCTGCAATGCGGCGCGTTCATGAAACGAAAAACAGGCCAAGACCACAAGACTTATTATTCGGTAAATCCGATCATAAATAACTGTCTGAAACATGCGCTCGGCAATTTGAAGAAATACAGAAAACAGGCGACCGAGATCCTGAAATTCGGGATACGGCACAACCGAAGCGTTGCGGAAGAGACGGATCCCCAAAACTGCTACGTTTGCAGTGAATTAGGCGCGATCGAGAAGTTTGGGGATAAAGAATTTCATGAGTTCATCGTATTGGCAAACTCGGAAAATGTTCAGGACGAAGAAATCAAAAAGCTCATTGAGGAGCTTCCAAAGTTTCCGAACCCGAATCATTTTTAAGAATTTTGTTCATGGTATGAAGGTGCATTGTGCCAAAAATTCCCAAGATGGACAGGCAAACGCCTGTCCATCTTGGGAATAAAGCCCTCTTCCGTTCGCCCTACCCGCACCATTTTTCGATTCTTAACTTGAAAAAACCGCAAGAATTTGCGTCGGCATAATTTGTTGACAAAACAACAAAAATATGCTATGATACCGGGAAAGGAGTTTCTATGGAGCAACGGTATACGACATTTTCTCTGCTTCTGATCAATATTTCAAGGTGCGTCCAAAAAATAAAGAACGTCGAAATGGCTGCGCTCGGGCTGAAAGGAAGGCAAGTTCAATGCTTGTTCGGGCTGTACCGATCCCCCGCGGGAGCAAGCCTTACGAGACTCTGCGAGATGTGCGGCGAGGACAAGGGAATGATGTCCCGAACCGTGAAAGAACTCATCGGGGAAGGGCTTGTCTACGTCGATACAAGAAGCGAACGCAAGTACAAAAATCCGATCCGTCTCACGGAAAAGGGCGAGCATTTTGCCGATATCATCGCCGAGAGGATCTCGGCGATCCTTGAAAAAGGCAGTTTGGGGATCTCCGGGGAGCAACGGGAAGAGCTTTACCGTTCGCTCGGGCTCATCTCGAAAAATCTGACGATGATTTGCGCAGATTATGCCCCGAAAAGCGCGGAGGACACCTAAAAGATATGATAAAACTTTTGATCGACAGCGCATCCGACATCGAAGAGACGGAGGCGCAAAAACTGGGGATCTCTCTGATCCCGATGGAAATACGGTTCGGAGAGGAAACCTACTTCGACGGCGTAAACCTTTCACATCAACAGTTTTTCGAAAAACTGATCGAGAGCAGCGACTTCCCGAAAACCAGCCAGATCAATGAGTTCAGATGGAGCGAGGCATTCGATAAATTGACCGCAAACGGCGACCAAGTGATCGCTATCACGATCTCATCGAGACTTTCGGGAACCTTTTCCTGTGCCAAGAACGCCGCCAAACGGTATCCCGGGCAGGTATTCGTCATAGACAGTTTGAACGCCGCAACGGGCGAACGGCTCCTTTGCGATTATGCGCTCCGTTTGATTTCGGAAAATTCCGACGCGGCGTTCATCGCAAATGAACTGAACGAGAAGAAACAGAAAATTCAGGTGATCGCCGTCGTCGATACACTCAAATATTTAAGAAAAGGCGGAAGGATCTCAGGCGTTGCCGCACTTGCTGGTGAGATGCTTTCCCTGAAACCTGTCGTTTCGGTCATTGAAGGAGAAGTGAAACTCGTCGGAAAGGCGATCGGCAGCAAGCGGAGCAACAATTTATTGGTTCAGCTCGTGCAAAAATGCGGCGGGATCGATTTTTCCATGCCCTACGGGTTGATGTATTCGGGGCTCTCCGACGAATACCTCAAAAAATATTTGCGGGACAGCGAAACCCTATGGAAAGACCACATTGACGACCCCGACAAGATCCCCGTCTATTTGATCGGCAGTACGATCGGTTCCCATATCGGGCCAAACGCCATCGGCGTTGCATTTTATAAAAATTAGGAAAATTCCGCCCGAGCCTTTCGGCTCGGACGGACATCGGATTTTCAGAAAACAGAGCGGGCCCGTTGGGGTTCGCTCCGTATCTTTACAGATTCTTTTTGAAGAAGGCCTCAAGCTTGTCGAAAGGAATGATGTCTACGCGGTCGTAAAGGTCGGTGTGGACGGCGTTCGGGATGATGAGAAGCTCCTTATTGCCCGCGTATTTGCTGTCCTTTGTCATCGCGGCGTAGGCGTCCTTCGAGAAATAGCAGGAATGCGCCTTTTCGCCGTGAACGATCAAAACCGCGCTCCTGATCTCGTTGCTGTAAGCGAGGATGGGCATATTCATAAAGGAGAGCGAAGAAGTCTTGTTCCAGCCACCGTTGGAGTTGAGGCTTCGGACATGGTACCCCCGTTTTGTCTTATAATAGTCATAATAGTCCTTTACAAAGAAGGGCGCGTCGTCGGGAAGCGGGTCGACGACTCCCCCGCCGAGTTCGTAATTTCCGTTTTTGTAATCGGCGGTGCGCTGTGCGTTGAGCGCCTGTTTCGTTTCGAAGCGTGCCTCTTCGCTGTCGGCCGCGTCGAAGTAG
>CANRIY010000146.1 GCA_947630775.1 uncultured Clostridia bacterium
GAAAGGGGTTCTTGAAAATCACGGCGCCGAGAAACCCCTCAGTCACGCAAGGACAGCGTGACAGCTCCCCTACAAGGGGAGCCGAGAAAACCTCCATTGTCCCATTTGAAATCGTGCGAAACACAAAAAAGAGAGGCAAGCCTCTCTTTTTTGTCGTGTGGATATTTACGGGCAAAGGAGATTACCCGCCTATGAGTAAATTGATTGCCCTTCTAAGGCATTCCGCCGATCAGGCTTTCGTCACACTTCCCGATGCGTCCGCCGTGTACACGGTCGTCACGCCGCCATGCGTGACGGTCGCCGTGCTGTTGGTGAAAACAACGTTATTTGAACCTTTTTGCGCGATTATGGGGTCAAGTGTCACGAAATCCGTAATATCATTATCCGCCACGATCGTACCGGAAAAGGTGAATCCGTCCACCGTTAAATTCCATTCGCCGCTATCGTTAGAGCCGCGCGTTGTAAATACACCCGCAACGCAATCTCCGTCCGTGGAAGTGATCGTGCCGCTCGCCTCAACCTTGGTAAAGGTCTGCGTGCCCCCCTGAATGCGTCCGACAACTGCCGCAACGCCGTCAAGAGAAGAACCACCCGTTACGTCGATGTCCGTATAGAGATTGTCAAGCGTACCGTTCCCGGGCATCGTCCCGATCAAGCCACCTACGCCATAGGTTCCCTTAACCAAGCTACCGCTCTTTGCCTCGACCCTGATTTTGGATGCGGTCGCGCCCGCTCCGAAGTATCCGACAAACCCGCCTGTAAATGCTGCGCCGTCGACTTGAATGTCGCCCCTGATCGTAATATCGGAGATTTTCGCTCCCGCGACTACGTTACCGACCAAAACGCCGGTGAACTGACTGTACCCCTTGACGTTTGCGTTCTCGATTATAAGATTGCGAACGATTCCCGTACCGCCGAGGTAGTTGATAAACGCTGTCCCATATCCTATTTTACCGCCAAGGGCGAGCCTGTCTGCGGTATCAACTTTCAAATTGGAAATTATATGTCCCTTACCGTCGAAGGTACCCTTGAACTGAATATCTGAACCCTGATAGTTCCCGATCGGCTCCCACAATTCGTTATTAAGATCGATATTCGCTTCGAGATACGCCGTCCAGTTTTGAAAGCCCTTGCTATTGAAAGTTTGATTCGTATTATTTACGTAGCCGTTGATCTCATCGCGGAGCCAGTTGAGTCCTTGTGCCGAATAGATATGAACTGCCTTGTTTGCGTCATCGCGCGACGCGCCGTTCCAGATGACTTCAACCGTATTGCCGCTCAATTCGGGAACTTGGCTCCCATTCCCTTTCATTTCATACTGGGAACCAATAATGCCGTTGTTCAAATAGAAATTAACATTCCCCGTTTTCACAGTGACATTTCCCGTGCAGTTCTCAATTTTGATATTTTTTGCACCGGACTGATATGTCCCCGCAACTGCACCGGCGCCATAAGAATCATAGCTCACACTGGTCGTGACCAAATCGACTTCCACATTCCTCAATGTGCATTCGGAAATCGTCGTATTCGAGGCCATATGCCCCATGATTCCGCCGACCCCCGCATTGATCGCCCACAGCGAAAATCCGACGCCGTTTCCGATCTCAACCTGAACATCGGAAATTGTGCACTTGGACACGGTGACGGAATTTTCATCCGTCCAACCAACGATCCCGCCGGTGTGGCTTTCGCCGAGAACCCACGTCGTCACACCCTCTTTTGCCGTCAAATCACAATTTGTTACTGTCGTTGTACCGCCGTCCGCTCTGCCGAGGATCGCGCCGACATAGCTGCCGCCCCACAGAGCAAAACCGCTGATGTCAACGTTGTCGATCGTGCCGTAGCCAACAGCCGCAAGAATGGAGTCACCCGAACCTGATAATCCAGTTTGCGACGTCCAGTTTTTCACGTCGGCGTTCTCAATCACGAGATCCTTTAATGTGGCACCCTTGATCCATCCAAACAAGCCCATGCTTGTATCATTATACTTAGATCCTGTTTCTTCCGTATCGAAGTGACTCCTGTCGACGGTCAAATTGGAAATTGTTTTGTGATTCCCATCAAATGTGCCGGAGAAATAAGGACAGGATGAAGAATTAGCGAGTCTCCAATATCCGATCGGGATCCAAGGCTCGCCCTCAAGATCGACATCCGCCGCAAGGACAACCGTCTTGCTTTCGTATGTATTCGCGCCGATTTCCGTAAACTTGCCCGTACCATTCACGCTGTCGCGGAAGGCTCTGAGGCCTTCGGCAGAGGTGATCTCATAGAATACCGTACTATCATCGGGTGCGCCTTCGGCATTCAGCTGTTTCTTCTCGATGAACCCGGGTGCGATCTCGCTGCCGACCTCGTTTTCACCTTCATAAGTCACTTCGCCGCTGCCCACAAGAGACGGAACTTCACCTTCATCGTCCGTTCCCTTCGCGCTGACGTCGACATCCTTCACCGTGACGGTGTTCTCCTCGGCTTTGCCGACAAGGCCGCCCACTTTTGCCTGTTCGTCTGCCGCACCGACGGTACTGCTCTCGACGGTGACGTCGATGATCATGGATTTTTCGCCTTCGCCTTTGAGGACTTCGCCGACGACGACTGCGCCGAACGCACCCTCGCCTGTCGCGGTCACTTCTGCGTCCACAAAACGCAGGTGCTCGATGGTCGCGCCCTCGATACTGCCGAAGAAGCCGACCTTTTCGCCTGCCGCCGCACTCGCCTTGAAGTTATAGATCGTATGTCCTTCGCCGTCAAAGATGCCGCGGAAAGGCGTTTCGCTCGTCCCGATGGGCGTCCAGTCTTCCGCCGCACGCGCTGCAAGGGCACGGTGAAGGCTTGCGGTTTCTATTTCATTGAAGTCGATATCCGCTTTCAGGTGGATCACCTTGCCCTCGTAGCCATTGTTTGCGCCAATGTTGGCCGCAAACGCGAGAAGCTGGGCATAATTGTGAATGTCGACCCGATCCTTTTCTACGGTGTCCATGAGAGGGACCCACGTTTTGTTGAGATAGCGGTAGAGCCGCATGCCTGCGCCTTCGCTGCCCTCGCCGGTCCCCGTGAAGCGGCCGAGATACAGGTCGCCCTCGTGGGCTTGTTCCGTGATTTCGTCACTCGGTTCGCCGTCCCCGTTAAAGAACTGGATGGGATCCTTGGCGTCGATCCCGGGGTCACCCTTGATACAGCCGAGATCCTTCCACTTCCCGTCCGCTTGGAGCTGATAAACTTCAAACGTGCTGTTATCGAGATAAAAATCGCCCGCCTGAGCGTCTTTCAGGGTCAGATCTCCAGCGCCGTACTTGTCGGGAGCCTTGTCCCCCGAGAACCACATCACGCCGTCACGGCCCTTCTGCCCCTGAAGGGTAAGAATCGCCGAACCCCAGCCTTCTGCGCCCTTTTGGTAGAGCTCGCCCGTCGCGGTGTTGAGATAAAAGTCGTGCTCTACGCCGATCGTGCCCTGCGGGGCGGAGGGACCGTAGTACCAGCTGACCCCCGTCTCGTCCTCGGATGCGACGCGCCATGTCTTTCCTTCCTTCACGTAGCTCGCAAGCGTCTCGGTGTTGAGATAGAAGTCTCCGTTTTTGCCGAGGCCCTCTGCGGGCTCTTTGTCGCCGTAGTACCATGTCGACCCGTTTGCGCTTTCATCGGCGCTGAGTGTTTCTTCGTTTCCGCATGCGCTCAGGATGCCGAG
>CANRIY010000147.1 GCA_947630775.1 uncultured Clostridia bacterium
GCATTTGCACAAACCGTGTCCGGGGGGAACGACTATGCGGGCAAGGAAGTTCATCTGAAGACGGACATCAATTTCAATGAAATAGAGACCGCAAGCCTTCACCGTGCTCTTGCAGCGCGTGCAGCGGAAAACTGGACGCCGATCGGCTCGAGCGAAACACCTTTCCGCGGCACCTTCGACGGTGAGGGGCATAAGATCGAGAACTTCACCGTGACGGCGTCCGAAACGGGCGCCCGCGTCGGGTTCTTCGGATATGTCGAAAATGCGACGATCGAGCACCTGCGGTTTGTGAACGCGAGCGTCACGGCGGCGGACGAGGTAACGGACGTTGCGGGCGGCGTTCTCGCGGGCGAAGTGAAGGGCAAGACGACGCTCACGGGCGTCACGGTGGAAAGCAGTGCCGTGGCGACGGAGAGCGCGGCGGGCGGCCTCGTCGGCAAGACAGCGGAAGAGAGCAATCTCACCGTGCAGGGCTCCTCCTCCGAGATCGTCGTGGAAGGCGGAGACAAGGTCTCGACGGAGTGGTCCGAGAACAATGTGGGCAGCGAGCCCGATTCCACGGTCTTCGAGATCCCTTCCGAAGATGGCCTCATGGCGTTTGCCGAAAGGGTGAACAGCGGCGATACCTTTGAGGGCGTCACGGTCGTCTTGAATAAAGACATGGATCTTACGGGCAAGCCTTGGGTTCCGATCGGCACTGAGACGACTCCCTTCGCGGGCGATTTCAACGGAAACAGTAAGAAGATCGAAAATCTGAGCTTTACTAACACGGGAGTGACCGATAGCACCGCATTAAAATACGGCGGCTTCTTCGGAGTTCTTTGCGGCACAGACGATGCCGAAAATCCGCAAAAGATTTCCAAGCTCACGCTCTACGTTACGATTGACGATCAAGCGAACGACAGCAGAATGGGCGGCCTTTCGGGGAAGGCATACGGCAATATTCTTGTCGATCATGTGACGGTAAACGGCACGGTTTCCTCGAACAAGATCGCAAGCGGCTTCTTCGGCGATGTGAAGCACACAGAGGATGATTCTGTAAAAAGAGTAAACAGGGGACACGTTGAAGTCCGCGATTCCAAAAATTATGCGGCCATTGTTGCACCCAAAGGCGTCGGTTTCGCGGCAAATGTGAACGGCAAAGTGGCAAAGGGCGTTGTCCCGGGCATGGATCTTGTTTTGCTCCGCTGCGAAAATCACGGGGCTATTTCGATCCCCAAAGGAACGACGAACGATGTCGTCATGGGCGGATTCACAGGTTATATCCAAGGGGAAGACGAAGCTCTCACCTTCACGGATTGCACTAACTTCGGCAATATCACCATCGATATTACCGCCCATATCGGCAAATTCAGCGTCGGCGGGATCTCCGGCGGCGGCAGAAGCGAACACAACTATACCAATGTCGTGAATAACGGCAGCATTACTGTGACCGATCAGGAAACCGTAGAGTCGGTTCAAACCGTCACCGGTGAGATCGGCGGGCTTATCGGAAGCGCAAGCGGTACAAAACACCTGAAACATGTCGAAAACAACGGAAATATTTCGGTCACCACGATCAATCAAAGAAATTACGGCGTGGGTGGTTTGTTCGGACAGGGAAATTCTCCGATACTTGAAGTCGGCGCCAACGATGCGGGCGTACGCAGCATCGTCAAGTGCTCGATTGAGGTCAAGTCTACAACAGGAGTGGCTGCGACAACGCGAGTGGCAGGCGCCGTCACGGGCTACGACGCAAACGCGGCGACAAAGATCGAAAACACGGATATTACCGTTACGCTTTCGCCGATGAGCACGAGAAACTACGGCCTTTCCGGAGATGACAACGGAAGCAAAGAATTTACGCATACCGACAAATTATACGAAAACATCAAGAACGTGACCTATCATGTCACTGCGCCCGATTCCGAAGGGAAGTATGAATGGGACAAAGCAGGCAATCTTAAACAGACGTATGCCATTGTCGGCGTGCATGACGATTCCGAACTTCTGGAAGCCATTACCAAGATCAATAACGGCGAAGCCGACGGTATCAAGCTCGCAAGCGACATTAGTTATGCGGGAAATAGGACTTCAAGCGCGCCGCTGCGAATTACAAGGTCATGCGAGATCGACTTGAATGGAAAAACGCTTTCTATTACAAGTGCTAACGGGTATGAATATATTGAGTTCTACGGCGGTGGTTCAAGCAATCTCGATGTGACGATCAAGAGCAGCGTAAAGGGCGGAACGATTCAACAGGATAAGATTCACGCCGCGTCGTCTTATGGCGTCGTCAGGACTTATTATGCAGACCTTACCATGGAGGGCGTTACTATAAACTATACGGGTAAAGAAGCATGGCCGAGTGATCCTATGAGTGTCAATAAGGTATATGCCCTTTCGTTCGCCGAAGCAAGTGAAATTGAAATCAACAACTGTACGATCAACGGAAATATTTATTCGGGAAGCGGACCGAATTTGACTGTCACGAACTCGACGATCAACGGCTCTTGGAATTTGACAAAGACGGGGACAACCACTCTTACGGGATGCACTCTTAATGGTGTCGCGACCGACCGTTTTGAAACGGGCCGTACGGTTAACATAACCAATTCTACTATAAAGGTTGCAATGTATCTTTCAACTGGAGCTGTTTTTCAAATTACAGGCGGAACGGTGGAAGGCGACGTTACATTTACAAATGGTACGAGAGCTGATTCTTTCAATGCAACGGGAACAACCTTCAAGGGTGACCGCTATATCGGTGCAGGAGAAGGATATGTAAGAGAATGTGTGCTAACTGATTGCATTTTTGAAGGCAACCTCTCAATAGATGTAGGTACTCGCGATGTTAGAAATATAACGCTCAGCGGTTGCACTATTCACGGGAAATTGACTGCGACAGCACAGTCTCGCGTGAAGCTGACAAACGGCACATCGTATGAGTCATCGGAAGGTAGCTTTACCGAAGAATAAAGTCACGTTTTGTAAGGCATAAACGCCCGAGGACGAGGGCGAATCGCGTTGCCCTCGGGTACTTGCCAATGAATTCACTCACAGGCGGGTAAACTCCTTTGCCCGTAAATATCCACACGACAAAAAAGAGAGGCTTGCCTCTCTTTTTTGTATTTCGCCCGATTTCAAATGGGACAATGGAGGTTTTCTCGGCTCCCCCTCGAGGGGGAGCCAAGGGGACAACCGCGTCGGACATGCCCCCTCCCGAGGAGGGGGGTAGGGGGTGGGCAACGATTCTAAAATTACGTCATGCTGCCCCGCGCGCACGTTCTTTTTGTTGTCGAAGCGCGGCACGAGCGCCGCCCTTGGCGCGAAGTAGCCGCCGCTGCAAAAGCGGCGAGTCGAAGCATCACATTATTATAATGCGGTGACCCTTCGACAAGCTCAGGGTGACGTGATCGGAATGCGCACGGGGCAGGGTGACGTGATCGGAATGCGCGCGGGGGCTGGGGGTGTTGTCATTTCGACCAAGGGCACAAAGTGCCCGCGTGGAGAAATCTCGGCAAGAACAGAGTGAAGATTTCTCGACTCCGCTTCCTAGAAACTGGTGCAATATAATGGAACAAAAGAGGATGGTTCAAATGACAGAGTTATATGCGTGAGGGATGGGAGCACAG
>CANRIY010000148.1 GCA_947630775.1 uncultured Clostridia bacterium
AATGCATCCGCCGTACTCTTCCACGTTGAGACGGGTGTAGGGGCCGCTCTCAATTTCCGCATGCTCCTTGAGTTTGAAGCAGGGCGAATCGGTGTGGCTTGCGACGATCTTATAGGCCCCCCCGCCGAGGCGGAAGGCGATGAGACTGCTCCCATTGCGGGTGACGAAATACTTTCCGCCCGCATCGAGCGTCCACGGTTCGCTCTCGTTGAGCTCCGTAAACCCCGCTCCGAGAAGAAGTTTCTTCAAGTTTGCGACCGCTTGATAGGCGGTATAGGAGTCTTTCAGGAATTCTTTGAGTCCGTGCATTCGTTTTTACCTCTTTTGAGTTTTGTTTGGATCCATCCCGCGAGTGCGCCGAATCCGTATCCCACCCCCGTGATGATGGCATATACGGGCAGAGCGTACCATAGAATGGGTGTATAGACCCGTCCCTCTCCCCCGCGGAAGGGCGGGAAGGAGAGCGCGACGAGGATATCCTTTAAGAAATTGTCTTTGGCGGGAGGCCCCATCAGCCAGACGGCGTTATAATGCCGCAGGGCGGTGTAATAAGTCTCCGCACCCGTCCATTCGAATGCGGCAACGAACGCCGCATTATTGAGGAAAATGATGCAGATCATGCCGAGGAAGCAGAGCCCGAATTTCCAGCCGTCCCGCATGCGGAAGGGTACCATGCCCCAGACCCCGGGGAGAAAAGAGCTCAAAAAGAGCAGCGTGTGGCAGAACCAGAAGCGCAGATATTCCCATTGCAGCATCGTCTGTCCCACATATTGGACGGGGAAGATGGGCGCAAAAAGCCCCGCGCACGTTCCCACATAGAACTGGAACTGCTTCAAAAGACGGTTTTTCGTGAAAAGGGCAGCGGGGCACAGCAAAATGAGGAAGGCGCATACATTATAAGCGGTGTTCTTCACGCCGAATCCCTCTCCCCACATGTGCGGCCATACCCAAAATTTGAAGAAGTGCTGGAAGAGATTGAGCCCCATGATGACGCAGAGCGCGATTTTTTTTGCGCGGAGAGACTTCTTCCTCAGAGGGAAGAACAGCGCACAAAAGAGCGCGGGGATCGCCAGAACGGATAGGATATGGTACACGTCGAAGAGTTTCATCCGATTCCATTATATATGGTAAAAGCGGAAATGTCAATCCTCGCCGCAAGGAACTCCGCGGAAAACTTCCCGAAAAAAATTAGTTCGCAATGGCGAACTTTTTTTGAAAAACTACCTCAAAACAGTTGACAGCGCAAAAACAAGGTGATAAAATAAACATAGTTCGCAACTGCGAACTCATGCCCGCAGGCGGCGGGCAAATTTTAAGACAGATGGTTCGCAATGGCGAACCGAAAGGAGATCGTATGCCTCTTATTCTCGCACCCATCGGACAGGAAGTGAAGATCGTCAGAATCGTCGCAGACGATAAGACGAAAAAACACCTGTCCAACCTCGGCGTTCTCGTGGACGGGTCGATCACCGTCCTCTCCGCAAGCGGCGGTTCCACCGTCTGCCGTGTGAAGGACGGGCGTCTCGCGCTCGACAGGAACGTCGCGTCGCGCATCTACGTGGCGTAAACGGGGAAATGAACTTTTCGGAGGTATATAGCATATGGCAACCAAGTTACTCAGCGAATTTGCCGTCGGCGAGAAGGGGACCGTCAAGACCGTCTCGGGCGAAGGCAGACTCCGCCGCCGCCTCTTCGACATGGGCGTGACACCGGGCGCGGAGGTCCTTCTCCGCAAGAAGGCCCCCTTGGGCGATCCCATCGAAGTGACCATCCGCAGCTATGCGCTCACGCTCCGCAAGACGGAGGCGGAACTCGTCACGATGGAGGTGCACGCATGATGAAGTTTGCTTTGGCGGGCAACCCCAACTGCGGCAAAACGACGCTTTTCAACCTGCTCACGGGCTCCACGGCGTACGTCGGCAACTGGCCGGGCGTCACGGTGGATAAGAGAGAGGGGACCTATAAGAAGGGGGAAGAGCCCGTCAAGATCGTCGATCTTCCCGGCATCTATTCGCTTTCCCCCTATACGCCCGAGGAAGTCATTTCAAGGAATTTCATCCTCGACGAAAAGCCCGAATGCGTCGTCAACATCGTGGACGCGACCAATTTGGAACGCAATCTCTATCTCACGACCCAGCTCATGGAGATCGACGTTCCCGTCATCATCGCGCTCAACATGATGGACGCCGTCGAAAAACAGGGCGATCAGATCGACGCGAAGGAGCTTGAGGAAAAGATCGGACTGCCCGTCGTCGCCATTTCCGCGCTCAAAGGCACGGGGATCAAAGAACTCATGGACAGGGCGATCTCCATTGCGAAGAAGCCCCGCGCGGGCGTCACCGTTCTGCATGATTCTTCCCTTGCGCACCTCGTGCGGGACGTGAGCATCGCCCTCAAGGGCGCTAAGGTCGACGCGCCCCTCTTCCACGCCGTGAAACTCGCCGAAATGGACGAGATCGAAGTCAAAATGCACCCCGAACTCGTCACCATGGTGCAGGAGTTCAAGGCGACTTTCAAGGACGATACCTTCGGGGACGATTTAGAGGCGGTCGTCGCGGACGCGAGATATAAATACATCTCCGCGAATTACTCTTCCGCATACAGAAAAAAACACAGAGGGGAGAAACTCACCAAATCCGACAAGGCGGATAAGATCCTCACCCACAGAATCTGGGGCATCCCGATCTTCCTCGTCATTCTCCTTGCCGTCTTTCATCTGACCTTCTCGGAAGATCTCTTCTACATCTCCGCGATGGCGGGCGGGCTTCCGACGCTTGAAGACCTCGGCTACGATATGTCAAATCCGGGCGTGACGCTCCTCGCCTGTTTCTACGACGGCGCGGTCTTCTCCCCGGGCGTCATGCTGACAAACGTCTGGACATGGCTCTTGGACTGGGTCGGCGAACTCCTCGGGCTTTGCACGCAGAACGCGCCCCTTTGGGTGGGCAGTTTCGTCGGCGACGGCATTTGGGGAGGGCTCTCCGCCGTGCTCGGCTTCCTGCCGCAGATCCTGACGCTCTTCCTCTTCTTCTCCATTTTGGAAGATTCGGGCTACATGGCGCGCGTGGCGTTCATCATGGACAGGATCTTCCGCCGCTTCGGGCTCTCGGGAAGGGCGTTCATGCCCATGATCATGGGCTTCGGGTGCTCCCTTCCCGCGATGATCAACACCCGCACCCTTGCGGACGACAGGGAGAGGACGGCGACCATCCGCGTCATCCCGATGTTCTCCTGCGGGGCGAAATTGCCCATTCTGACGGCGATCGCGGGCGGGATCGTGCAGCATTTTGAGGTCGGGAATGCCGATCTCATCACCTACGGCATGTATCTCATCGGCATCGTGACCGCGGTCGTCTGCGTCATCCTGATGCGTAATACGACGATGCGCGGCGACGTCCCGCCCTTCATCATGGAGCTTCCGCCCTATCATCTGCCCCTCTTCAAGGGACTCATGATCCACCTGTGGGATAAGACCAAGCACTTCGTCAAAAAGGCGTTCACCATCATCTTCGCCTCGACGATCGTCATCTGGTTCCTCTCCAACTTCTCGTG
>CANRIY010000149.1 GCA_947630775.1 uncultured Clostridia bacterium
CCCCGCTCCCGCGCGGAAGCTCCTCCACGGAGAAGCCGTACGGGGGGGCATAGACGCCCGTTTTCGGCACAAATGGGATCTCCGACGGGGGCATGTCCGAGAGCCATCTTTCAAAAACAATATAATCCCCTTCGCGGACGGCATAGAGTTCCCCCCCGCCGGGAGCGGGCAAGGCGGCCTTTCTGCCGCTCTGAAGCCCCTTGAGTTTTTCGATCTCCCCGACGTTCGCACGCGAATACGCTGCGGGCGCACACGGCCGCAGACAAAGAAGGCATGCGCGTGCAAAGAGCACGTCGGGCAGGTCCACGGGCACCCGCGCTTCCCCCGCAACGCGCACAATTTTGCTCTCGGCGAATTCCTGCAAAAAGGCGTCCTCTTCGGCGGCAAGCGCGGCAAACTCCGCAAGATGTTTCTTTGCGCCCCCATGGATCTTCTCGAAGGCGGGAAGCACGGTATGGCGGATATAATTGCGGGCATAGCTTTCGTCCGCGTTGGTACGGTCCTCGACATGGGGCAGATGATACTTTGCCGCATACGCTTCGATCTCCGCCCGCGTGACGGAAAGCAGGGGCCTGACGATCCCGCCGTACTCCTCGATCGCCCGCATGCCCGAGAGCCCCGTTCCGCGGGCAAGGCGGAAGAGGACGGTCTCCGCAACGTCGTCCGCATGGTGTGCGGTGGCGATGAGATCGGCCTTTCCCTCTTCGAGAAAGGAACGGAACGCCCCGTAGCGCACGCCGCGGGCGATCTCCTCCGCGCCGCCTCCTTCCGCACCCAAAAGGGCGGGAACGTCCGCACGGACAATCTCGAGCGGGATCCCCCATGCGGCACAGAGATCCCCGCAGAAGGCCATGTCGCGGACGCTCTCTTCCCCGCGGAGCCCGTGTTCGATATGGAGCGCGGAGAGGGTGATGCCGCTGCCCGCCGCCGCGCTTTGAAAGGCGCGCAAGAGACAAACGGAATCCACGCCGCCCGACAGCGCGACGCACACCCGCTTTCCCCGATACACTTTTGCGTCAAAAAGCTCCATTGGAAACCATAGTATATCATATCCGCTCCGAAAAATCAAGCGGGCTTGCCCTCTTTTCTCCCAATTCCCGCCCGCCCATAAAATTTTCGCGCAGAGACTTGCAAAATTCTCTCTGCCGTGGTAGAATGAAAATGCGACACAACCAAATACTAACAAGCGCAAAGATACAACGGCATCGGTGTATCCTTATTTCCTATGTGCTTGTTAGGGTTTGTGTCGCAACAATTCGGGGATACTCGAAGCGGGCGCCTCGGATTGAGGCGTCCTTATTTTTCCACTTTTCCCGCGTCATCCTGAACCCCGTATTTTATACGCGTCATCCTGAGCGGAACGAAGTGAAGTCGAAGGATCCCGAAGAACGAAGCCCGCAAAAAACAAAAAAGGAGATGGAACAAATGAAACGCAAACTTTTGACGATGCTTTTGGCCCTCGCGGCGGTTTTCTGTCTTACGCTCGGCCTCGCGGCATGCGGCGGCGACGATACAGCCGATCAGAACAGCGATCCCTACGACAGTCAACAGAGCGGAGTCGGAACGCCGGGTCTGATTTTTCGGCTTGACAGAACGACCGATACATATCAAGTGGTCAGGAGCTTTGTGAGCGGCGATGTCGTGATCCCCTCGACCTATCAAGGGAAGCCCGTGACCTCGATCGCCGAGACGGCATTCGAGCAATGCGATATTACAAGCGTCGATATTCCGGACAGTGTGACTTCGATCGGATACGGACCTTTCTATGGCTGTCAAGACCTTACGAGCATTCGGGTAGCGAAAGGGAATCCCGTCTATTACAGCAAGGAAAACTGCATTATCGAGACGAAGAGCAAAACCCTCATCGCAGGCTGCAACACAAGCACGATCCCGAAGGACGGCAGTGTGACTTCGATCTGGGTGGGGGCGTTTGCCATGTGCGAGCTGCTCACAGACGTGAAGATCCCGAGCAGCGTGACTTCGATCGGGGAAAGTGCGTTTATCTGGTGCGACGGGCTTACAAGTATTGGTATCCCGAGCAGCGTGACCTCGATCGGGGTTTGTGCGTTCTATGGTTGTAGTTCGCTTGAAAGCATAGAGATCCCCGACAGCGTGACCGAGATCGGGGAAGAAGCGTTCGAGCTCACGGCATATCTCAGCGATCAAAGTCACCGGGATGCAAGCGATGTATTCTACATCGGCAATCATTTGATCAGAGCGCGAGATACGATCCGCGGCGGCTATGTCGTCCGCGCGAACACAAAGACGATCGCAGATGCCGCATTCATGGACTGCAAATCACTTACAAGCATTTCGCTCCCCGAGAGCGTAACTTCGGTCGGAACCGCACTGTTCTCCGGATGTGCTTCGCTTAAAAACATTGCGGTGGCAGAGGGAAATCCCGTCTATCACAGCGAAGGAAACTGCATCATCGAAACGAAGAGCAAAACCCTCATCACAGGCTGTTCAACGAGTGTGATCCCGAACGGCGTAACTTCGATCGGAGACGAAGCATTCTCCGGTTGCAGCGGGCTCACAAGCGTTGCAATCCCCATGGGCGTGACTTCGATCGGAAAAGAAGCGTTCTACGGTTGCCGCGCGCTCGAAACCGACCTTGAAATTCCGGCCGGCGTGACCTCGATCGGGGAAGCCGCTTTCTCGGGCTGCGGTGCGAATTTGACGGTGGCAGAGGGAAATCCCGTCTATCACAGCGACGGAAACTGTATCATCGAGACGGAGAGCAAGACGTTGGCCGTGGGGCGCAACAACAGCATGATCCCCGACGACGGCAGTGTGACCTCGATCGGGAAACGGGCGTTCGCGTATTGCGACTCGCTGACAAACATTACAATTCCCGAGAGTGTGACTTCGATCGGTGAAGAAGCGTTCTATCGTTGCGTTTCGCTCGCAAGCGTCACGATCCCCGACGGCTTGACTTCGATCGAAAAAGAAACGTTCCTTTGGTGCACTTCGCTCACGAGCATTGCGATCCCCGACAGCGTGACCGAGATCGGATACGAAGCCTTCTACGCTTGCGACTCGCTTTCAGACGTGACATTCGGGACGAACAGCGCATTGACCTTGATCGGAGATGGGGCGTTCTCCGGTTGTGCTTCGCTTGAAAGCATTGAACTCCCCGACGGCGTGACATCAATCGAATGCAGTGCGTTCGATGGTTGCGGTGCGCTTACAAACATTACGATCCCCGACAGCGTGACCGAGATCAGATATTTTGCGTTCAGAGAATGCAAATCGCTCACAAACATTACGATCCCCGACGGCTTGACTTCGATCGAAAAAGGAACGTTCTATTGGTGCAGTTCGCTTGAAAGCATTGTGCTCCCCGACAGCGTGACTTCGATCGACGAGATGGCATTCGATAATTGCAATTCGCTTACAAGCATTGTGCTCCCCGACAGCGTGACTTCGATCGG
>CANRIY010000150.1 GCA_947630775.1 uncultured Clostridia bacterium
CTTCATGTATCTCGGCGAAGCGCGCAACGAAAGGGAGCGCGAGGATCTCGCCATGATCATCGAAGAGACCCTGAACCAGCGCATCATGGGCGTCAAGAACGAGACGGGCGTATGGGTCACGCCCGCATTCCCCAAGCTCATCTACGTCCTTGAAGAGGACAATATCCGCGAGGGGAGCAAATACTTCTATCTCACCGAGCTTGCCGCAAAGTGCACCGCAAAACGCATGGTGCCCGACTATATTTCCGAAAAGAAGATGCTCGAGTATAAGGTCGACCGCAACGGCGAAGGGCATTGCTACACCTGCATGGGCTGCCGCAGCTTCCTTACGCCCTATGTGGACGAGAACGGCAAGCCGAAATATTACGGAAGGTTCAACCAAGGGGTCGTCACGATCAATCTTGTCGACGTCGCTCTTTCCTCGGGGGGAGACAAGGAGAAGTTCTGGAAGATCTTCGATGAACGCCTTGATCTCTGCTACCGTGCGCTTCTCTGCCGCCACAACCGTTTGAAGGGGACGCTTTCGGACGCCGCGCCCATTCTTTGGCAGTACGGTGCGCTCGCCCGCCTGAAAAAGGGTGAAACCATCGATAAATTGCTCTACGGCGGCTATTCGACGATCTCGCTCGGCTATGCGGGACTTTACGAGTGCACGAAATATATGACGGGCAAATCTCATACGGATGCCGAGGCGAAGCCCTTTGCTCTCTCCGTCATGCAGCATATGAACGACAAATGCAAGGAGTGGAAAGCCAAGCACAATATCGACTTCTCGCTCTACGGGACGCCGCTCGAGAGCACGACGTATAAATTTGCCAAGGCACTCCAGACGCGGTTCGGCATCATCCCGGGCGTGACGGACAAGAGCTACATCACCAACAGCTACCACGTCCACGTTACCGAAAAGATCGACGCTTTCACCAAGCTCAAATTCGAGAGCGAGTTCCAGCAGCTCTCCCCGGGCGGTGCGATCTCCTACGTGGAAGTCCCCAACATGCAGGACAATATTCCCGCGGTCATTGCCGTCATGCAGTATATTTACGACAATATCATGTATGCGGAACTCAATACCAAGAGCGATTACTG
The DNA here is from genome assembly GCA_947630775.1 of uncultured Clostridia bacterium. Lineage (GTDB taxonomy): Bacteria > Bacillota > Clostridia > Christensenellales > Borkfalkiaceae > Gallimonas. Next base: position 1,087 of record CANRIY010000150.1, read on the forward strand.
TCAGGTCTGCGGCTACGACGGCGAGATCGTGACGGTGGAAGAGGACGGAAAATACCTTTGGGAGTGCCCGCACTGCCACAACCGCGACCAGAGCAAGATGAACATCGCCCGCCGTACCTGCGGCTACATCGGAACGCAGTACTGGAACCAAGGCAGGACGCAGGAGATCCGCGAGAGGGTGCTTCATCTGTAAATCATTACCGCATTCGAGAGGGAGAACGTTCCCAATGAATTACGCAGAAATCAAAAAAGTGGATATCGCAAACGGAGAGGGAGTCAGAGTCTCCCTCTTTGTTTCGGGTTGCAGAAGGCACTGCAAAGGCTGTTTCAATGCCGTCGCTTGGGATTTTTCTTATGGAAAGCCCTTTACGGAGGAGACGGAAGAAGAGCTTTTGGAAGCGCTTGCGCCCGACTATATCGCGGGGCTGTCCCTTCTCGGCGGGGATCCGTTCGAACCCGAAAACAGGGTGCGGCTCATTCCTTTTCTCCGAAAATTCAAAAAGACGTACCCGCAAAAGGACGTTTGGTGCTATACGGGATACACCTACGAAAACGGGACGCTCAAAGAGGATGACGGAGAGGGGACGAGGGAGCTCCTTTCCCTCATCGATATTTTGGTGGACGGTCCCTTTATCGAGGAGAAAAAGGACATCCGCCTCAAATTCCGCGGCTCGGAAAACCAGCGCGTGATCGATCTGAACCGCACAAAAAAGCTCGGGAACATAGTACTATATCTGACATAGTACTATGCAAAACGCAAAAATCATTTTGTTTTACCCCTCGGAATCTGTTTGGAAAGGTCCGAGAAAAATCCTTCCTTTCAAAAAGCGAAATTCATGTTGACATTGGCAAAAAATGGGGTATAATAGGATAGAAACTAAAATATTGCAATGAAGGAGAGTACATATGAATAAATTGCAACTCAGAAGATATGCGAAACTGCTTGCAAGGACGGGCGTCAACGTCAAAAAAGGACAGTGGGTCATCGTTCAGGCAGAGCTCGACCAGCCCGAATTTGTGGAAATGACGGTCGAAGAACTCTACCGCGCAGGGGCGGGGAAGGTCACCGTTGAGTGGTCGCACCAGCCCCTTGTGGCGACGCACTATAAGTATCAGAAACAGGATCTCCTCGAAAAATTCGAAAAGTGGGAGCTCGAGAAGCTCGAACTGCGCACAGAGGAGCTTCCCGCAATGCTCTATATCGAATCTGCCGATCCCGACGGGCTCAAGGGCGTAGATCAGGAGAAATTCACCGCTGTCCGCACCTCCCGTACCAAGGTCATCAAGCCTTACCGCGACAGAATGGAGAACAAATACCAGTGGTGTATCGCTGCCGTGCCTTCCAAGGCGTGGGCGAAGAAGGTTTTCCCCGATCTCATGGTGAATACCGCCGTCGAAAAGCTGTGGGATCTCATTCTTTCCTCTGCCCGTGCGGACGGACCCGATCCCGTGCGCGAATGGCACCGCCATAACGACGAACTTGCCGCAAAATGCGACTATCTTGACAGATTGAAGCTCGTCGCGCTCGAATATAAGTCTAAAAACGGCACCGATTTCAGGGTCGGGCTCATCGAAAACAGCCGTTTCTGCGGTGGCGGCGAAGAGACGCTCGCAGGGGCGTATTTCAACCCGAATATCCCCTCCGAAGAGATCTTTATTTCCCCCAAGGCGGGCGACGCGGAGGGCATCGTCTACTCCACAAAACCGCTCTCCTATCAGGGCGAGCTCATCGAGGATTTCTCGGTGCGGTTTGAAGGCGGTAAGGTCGTGGAAGTCAAGGCCAAGAAGAACCAAGCGCTGCTCGAAAAGATGATCTCCATGGACGATGGAGCGAAGATGCTCGGCGAAGTCGCGCTCATCGCTTACGATTCTCCCATCAATAATTCGGGCGTTCTCTTCTACAATACCCTGTTCGACGAGAACGCAAGCTGCCATCTTGCGCTCGGCAGGGGCTTCAACGAATGCCTGAAGGGCTACGAGGACATGACAAACGAAGAGTGTCATCAGAAGGGCATCAACGACAGTCTCATCCACGTCGATTTTATGATCGGCAGCGAGGATCTTGACATCGTCGGTATCACCAAGAACGGGGAGAGAGTGCAGATCTTCAAGAACGGCAACTGGGCATTCTGATATCATTTTCATGAAAAATCGCGCAAAGAAGGCACAAAAATGATCAAAATCGATATTTTTTCGGGATTTTTGGGCGCGGGAAAGACCACGCTCATCAAGAAACTCATCAAGGAAGCCTACGTCGGCGAGAAAGTCGTGCTCATCGAGAATGAGTTCGGCGAGATCGGTGTGGACGGGGGATTTCTGAAGGAAGCGGGCATTGAGATC
>CANRIY010000151.1 GCA_947630775.1 uncultured Clostridia bacterium
CCCCACGGTGCCGACGATTTTGAGATCGGGGTATCTCTCATGGATCCGCTTTTCGAACAGCTCAAACCGCTTGTAGAACTCATTGGGGGCAGGCATGCCCGTATCCTTCTGCACGGGAGAGGCCTCCCACTGCTCGTTTCCGACCCCCAAATATTCGAGATTGAAGGGCTCGGGGTGGCCCATGTCCGCACGCACCTTGCCCCAGACGGTGTCCTTGCCGCCGTTTGCAAACTCCACGACGTCCAGCGCTTCCTGAATATACGTTTCGAGCTCGGGGCTGTCGAGCGGGACAAATTCGGTGGACATGTACTGGCAGGCGATCCCGACGGAGACGACGGGCAGCGGCTTTGCGCCGAGATATTCACAGAGGCGGAAATATTCGTAATAGCCGATGCCGAGCGTCTGCCCGTAGTGGGAGTATGCCGAGCGCCAGCCCGTCTCGGGGCCCGTCGCATGCACCGACCAGCGGTTCCAGTTCTGTTTTCTGCGCTCGGGCTGCCCGATCGAGTTCTTCCAGAGATACCTATTCGCGAGATTGTTCCCCTCGACGACGCACCCGCCCGGGAAGCGCAAGAAGCCCGGATTCATCGCCTTCATGAGCTCGACAAGATCCCGCCGGAAGACGCCGAGCACGGCGTTTTCGGGCATCATGGAGAAGGCGTCCGCATGCACGCAGCCCGCCTTTTCGAGCAAAAAGCGGAATTGCGCCCGTTCTGCGTCCTTCTTCGCCTTGACAGAGAAGGCATACCTGTGCCATTTTCCGTCCGCTTTGAGCTTGATCCGCCGCCCGACGAGCATCTCCGCCCCATCGAACACCCCAACGCAGACATGGCCGCGGTAGTCGTAGGAGCGCGCATAGAAGGAGATCTTATATCCCGCGCCCTTGGTGAGATAGATCCCGTCGTACGCCTTATTCGAGACGCCCGCGCCGCCTTCCGCCGTCTCGATCCTGAGATAATGGGGATTTTCGGGGAAGAGCGCACGGTCCGTCTTGATTTTGAGCGTAATCTTCGCGTTCGCGGGGAAGGGAGCCCAAGCGTATCCCCCGTCCTCGTCGACGATGTAACGGTCCCACTCGCCGTGCACGTCCTTTGCCTCGAAATTGCGGTTTTCGAGCATTTCCGCATATAATCCGCCGTCCAGCGCATAGTTGAGATCCTCGAAGAACAGCCCAACGCCGCCCGAAACGACGGGTACCTTTCCTTGCTGTGTAAACGTGATTTTCATAGAGTCCCTCCGAAGAGTTTCGTTTCCCAATTATAACACAAAAATCCCCCGAAGCAAATTCTTTTCGGGGAATTTCGGAAAAAAGTTTTTCAGTTGCAACGCTCCGCCGCCCCCGAAGGGGTCAGAACGGGACATTATTTATTTGCAAGGTATGCTTCCCTGCCGCCCTCCTCCACGGTATGGGCGATGTAAGTGATATGGTCTGCGGCGCGCTCTAAATTTCCGACGAGATTGATGAACACGCTCGCATTGCTCGGACTGCATTTCCCCTCGTTGAGCCGCTTGATGTGCGTGTGGACGAGCGCGCGCTTGTCGGTATCGATCTCGTCCTCGAGGGCGTCAAGTTCGGGAAGCCGCGCGCGGTCGTTATAGAGAAACACGGCGTGGGAGATCTCGAAGAGCCTTTGGATCTTTTCATACATCGCGCGGAGCATGGAGAGGAACTCCTCCGAAAAGACGAGCCCGTCCTCCACATAGTTGCGGGTGTATTTCGTGACGTTGTCCGCGAGTTCGCCCACGCGCATAATGTCGTTCAGAACATAGTGCAGATCGGAGATCTTTCGCTCTTCTTCGAGAACGAGGGGCTGCGCGGTGAGCTTGACGAGATAGGAGACCCCCTTCTTGTTTGCCTCGGCGAGTTCGAGATTGCGTGCACGGACGGTCTCCGCCGCGGAGAGGTCTTTTCCGAGGAAGGCGGAAAACGCCCCGTCGAGCGTCTCCATCGCAAAGGCGAAAACTTTGCCCGTCTCTTGGTCCATATAGCCGAGCGCGACGGACGGTGAGCGGAGAAGGCGGTCGTCGAGTTCGCCGTACAGATCGCTCCCCTCTGTCTTTGTTTCCTTTTCCTTCTTGGAAGAGACGAGGTGATCCGCGATCCACACAAATCCGTTGACAAAGGGCAGGAAAAGCAGGGTATTGATGACGTTGAAGAGGGTATGGAAGAGGGCGATCTGCATCCCCGGCGCCATATCCGTCCCGTGGAAGATCATGGAGCCCGACGGGATGACCCCGCCGAGGACGGTGTCCGCAAATCCCGTCCAGCACATGAGGACGATCATGAAGATGACCGCGCCGAAGAAGTTGAACAGGAAATGGATCAGGGCGGCGCGCTTGGCGTTGGGGCTTGCGCCGAGCGAAGAGATGAGCGCCGTGACGCAGGTGCCGATGTTGGAGCCGATGATGATATAGAGCGCGGCGTTTCCCCCGTTCCCGATCGTCAGCCCCGTCGAGACCATGGTGAGAATGATCGCATTGACGGCGGTGGAAGATTGCACGAGCGCGGTGATCGCCACGCCGATGAGAAGGAGCAGAATGGGGTTTGTAATGACGTGCAGCACGCCCGAGACCGCATTATAGGCATCGCTGTCGGGGGCGAAGGTGAGCGCACCCGACATGACTTTCAGCCCCACGAAGATGAGCCCGAAGGCGGAGATCACGGAGCCGACCGTGATAACGCGTTCCTTCTTCGAAAACATCGTCATGAGCACGCCGACCGCCGCAAGGCAGAGGAAAAAGACGGTGACGTCCGATCCCCCCAGCGCGATGACCCATGCGTTGAGCGTCGTACCGATGTTCGCGCCCATGATGATCGCCGTCGCCTGAAAGAGGGTCATGATCCCCGCATTAACGAGGCCGACGACCATGACCGTCGTAAAGGCGGAACTCTGCCCGAGCACGGTGACGGCGGCGCCGATCCCCACGCCCGCAAAACGGCTCTTTGCCGTCTTGTTGAGCATGGTCTGCAATTTTCCGTGCGCGAGCCGCGTCATGTTCTCGGAGAGCATTTTCATGCCGACGAGGAAGGTCCCCATCCCTCCGAGGATCTGCAAAATGATTTTTACGATGTCCCACGTTCCCATAGAAGATCAGCTTGTCCTTTTCGTGATGTCCAACGTTTCCATTATAGCGATCATACCCTCTCTTTGTCCCACATTTTTCACAAAATTGAAAAAATAATTTCCCGCCCGCATGCGTTCCGCGTGCAGATCTTCGGCCGCACTATACAGGATCGCACCGAAGGCGGTTTTGTCCCCGAATTTACTTTACAAATATTTTCTTTTTTATTATAATAGAGACATGATTCGCATTGCCGACGGATGGAAGGAGTATTCCGTGATCGCAACGGGCGACGGTTATAAACTGGAAAAGTGGGGGGAGATCACCCTTCTCC
>CANRIY010000152.1 GCA_947630775.1 uncultured Clostridia bacterium
GCCCGAGGCTCTTTGCAGAGAGCGCGGCGGAATATCCCGCGATCCCCCCGCCGATGACGGCGACGTCGTACTTTTGTTCCATGCCCACAGTATGAACTCCCGTAAAAAAAGTATATTCCGCTCACTTGAGGAACTTTCCGTAAACTTCGGAAGCGGGAGAAAAATAGGCAAACGTCCCCGGGTACTTTCTGATGATGCGTTGGACGCGCGCGATCTGGCGTTTCCGAATGATGCAGATGAGCACGTCGTGCTCGGAATGCGAGTACATGCCCGTCGCCTGCATCATGGTGACGCCGTGGTGGGTCGCTTCCATGATCTCGCGGGAGATCTCCTCGGGCTTATCGGTGACGATCTCGAACTTATACGCCGTCTTGAAGCCGCTCAAGATGACGTCGCTCGTCTTGCTCGTCACTGCCAAAGAGACGAGCGCGAGCAAAACGGAGATGAGGTTCACGGCAAAATTTGCGCCTGTTTGATAATATACGAAAAAGGACGCAAAGACGACGAGCGCATCAAACACGGAAGTGAGCCAGCTCACCGAGAGAAACTGCCATTTTTTATTGACGAGAGAAGCGAGCACCGCCGTTCCGCCCGCCGTCCCGCAACTTTTGATCATGACGGCAAGGGCGATCCCCAAAAAGATCCCGCCCGCGACCGCCGCCAAGAGCCCGTAGGCGATCGGCTCGTCCGTATGCGGCCCGTCAAAGACGGGAAATGCGGAAATATAGCCGAAAACGATCAAAAGTCCCGAGGTGAGCAGCATCGAAAGGGTCGAGAGCACTGCCTCGCGCTTCCCCAAAAGAAAAAACGCGAGGAAAAAGAGCGGGACATTCAGAATGAGGAGAAAATATCCGGAGCTCCACCCGCTGAGTTCCTCCCCGAGGACGGCAACGCCGTTGATCCCCCCGGGGGCGAAATGATTGGGCGAAATAAAAGTATAAATGCCGAATGCGCGTACGAAGCCCGAAATGAGCACGGGCAAAACATAGAGCGTGAGAATGTTGAGAAAAGTCTTAGAAACGTTTTGTTTCATGATGCTCCTGTCCGCTTTCCGCGGGCATTCCCATTATAACACTTCCTGCGCGTCTTTGCAAGGGATTATTTGACTTTGCGGAAAACGAGCTCTTCCTCTTCTTCAAACAGCCCCGTAATGCAGGTCATGACAACGGCATAGACGCCAAAGAGGAGCAGGAAGGAGCCCGTATAATCGAGAAGGGCGTCATGCGTCCCGAAGGGGTCGCAGGGGACGGCAATGCATGCCGCGATCAAAAGAGCCGAGACGGCGATCCGCACGATCCTGCGCACTCCCCCGTCGTTTTTGACAGCCCTGAGGATCTCTCCCCCCGCCATGAGGGCGAGGACGACCGCCGCCGCGATCGCAAAGACGTACAGGGGGGTGTAGACCGTAATAAACATCCAGAGCGCCGCGGAGAGCTGGGCGACCGAGCCGAGAAGGCACACGGGATTCTCCTCGGTCCCCGAAAAGAAGGCAGCGATCCCCACTGCGCCCGAGAGCACGAAAAAGATCCCCACCGAAACGGAGCGGGCAAGGTAGCTTTCTTCGGGGATCGCGATGAGCAGGATCCCGACGAGAAAGAGCAGGGCGGCGGGAACGACCGTCTCCCAATGGAAACGCTTAAAAAACTGTTTGACCGTCATGGTATTCTCCTATTTTTGGCCGTAAGAATTGAACTCACGGATGCGCTTGGAATCGATCATGTAGATGAGGTCCTCGAGCTCGTCGTCGCCGAACGAGGAACTTCTCCCCTCTTCATATTCCGCGTCCACACGCGCCTTCATCGCCGCGACGAGGGGGTCGGTCTTTTCGATCTTATGTCCTTCGGGAAGCCCGAAATAGTCGTTGATCCAAAAAGTGATCCCGGCGAGCCCGCTCGTCTTGTTGACCGTGACGCGCGCGGGGCGCCCCAAGATCTTGGCGGTGTCGAAAATGTTATAGATCTCCTCATCTTTGAGCATGCCGTCCGCATGGATGCCCGCCCGCGTGGAGTTGAATGCCCTGCCCACGAACGGCGTCTTGGGGGGAACGGGATAGCCGATCTCCTTTTCGAAGTAGTCGGCGATCTCCGTGATCGCAGTGAGATCCATGCCGTCCAGCGTGCCGCGCAGGGACGCATACTCCACCGCCATCGCCTCGAGCGGGCAGTTCCCCGTCCTCTCCCCGATGCCGAGCAGAGAACAGTTGACGGCGGACGCCCCATAGAGCCATGCCGTGGAGGCGTTCGTCACCACCTTGTAAAAATCGTTGTGCCCGTGCCATTCGAGCATATCATGCGGCACGCCCGCATAGTGGTGAAGGCCGTATACGATGCCCTGCACACTGCGGGGAAGGGTACAGCCGGGGAAGGTGACGCCGAAGCCCATCGTGTCGCACATGCGGATCTTGACGGGGATCCCGCTCTCTTCGGAAAGTTTCATGAGCTCGGTCGCAAAGGGCACGACAAACCCGTAGAAATCCGCCCGCGTGATGTCCTCGAAGTGACAGCGGGGACGGATCCCCTTTTCGAGGGCACTCTTCACGATCCCGAGATATTTTTCCATCGCCGTGCGGCGGGTGAGATTCATTTTTTTGAAGATATGATAGTCCGAACAGGAGACGAGGATGCCCGTCTCCTCGAGGCCGAGGTCCTTCACGATGCCAAAATCGCGCTCGTCCGCGCGGATCCATGACGTAATCTCGGGGAAACGCAAGCCCGTCTCGCGGCAGGCCGTGAGTGCCTCGCGATCCTTTTTGGAGTAGACAAAAAACTCGGACTGGCGGACAAGCCCCTTGGGGCCGCCCAGCCGCGACATGAGCTTGTAGAGATCGACGATCTGCTTCACCGTAAAGGGCGAGGTGGATTGCTGCCCGTCACGGAAGGTGGTATCCGTCATCCAGATCTCCTCGGGCATGTTCATGGGGACATGGCGGTTGTTGAAGGCGATCTTGGGGATCTCGTCATACGAAAAGAGCTCGCGGTACAGCTTGGGTTCCTTTACGTCCTGCAACTCGTAATGATATACGCTGTCTTCCAAAAGATTTGATTTATTGTTGAAGGAAATCATAGTCGGTATTGTAACAAAATTTCGGTACTCTGTCAAGAATTTTGCATTCTTTCAAAAGGGGCCCCGCGGACGGATCGGCTCACTTCTTCCCGCCGCGCCGCCGCCCGAACACAAGCAACGCCGCCGAAGCCGCAAACAGTGCGGCAAGGAACACAACAATCTCCCCTCTCCCCGCAACGCCGAAGCACCCTTTGGGCTCAGATTCAGTTTCGGGTTCGGGCTCAGGTTCGGGCTCGGGCTCAGGCTCAGGCTGAGGTTCGGGTTCGGGCTGAGGCTCAGGCTCAGGCTGAGGTTCGGGTTCGGGCTGAGGCTCAGGCTGAGGTTC
>CANRIY010000153.1 GCA_947630775.1 uncultured Clostridia bacterium
GGTTCGTACAGGGAGACGGGGTCGGAGATCGCGTCGAGCGCATAGACCACTTCCCGCTCCTTCACCTGCATGACTTCGGCGATCTTCTCGATCGTCGCGACCTCGTCCTTTTCCTCGATCCCCTCCCTCACTTTCAGGATCTTATAGGCGGTATCGCGGATCGAACGGGAGACCCTGAGCGAATTTCCGTCGCGAAGGTACCGCTTGATCTCCCCGAGGATCATGGGGACGGCATAGGTGGAAAATTTGACGTTGAAAGCTAAATCGAAGTTGTCGATCGCCTTGATGAGTCCCACGCAACCCGCCTGAAACACATCGTCCGCGTTTGCGTTTTTCGCCCAGAACCGCTTTACGAGGGAGAGGACGAGCCGCATGTTTCCGACGATGAATTTTTCCCGCGCCTCACCGTCCCCCGCTTTCAGGCGGCGCATGAGCTCGTCCATCTCCTTTGCCGTGAGCTTGGGGAGCCCCGCCGTATCGACGCCGCAAATGACTACCTTATTGATCATACTTTTTCCTCCCGAGGAGCAAACCGCTCTATGTAGACCGCCTCCCGGAGTTAAAAGTATCCGCAGAATGGAAAAAATTATACGAGTTTGGAGATCTCTTTTTTGAGCCGCTCGATGATCTTCTTTTCGAGACGGGAGATGTAGCTCTGCGAAATGCCGAGCACGTCGGCGACGTCCTTTTGGGTCATCTCCTCCCTGCCGCCAAGCCCGAACCGCATATACATGATCTTCCTCTCCCGCTCGGGAAGTCTTTGGAGCGCCTCTTTCAAAAGTTCCTTTTCGACGCTCGACTCCACGCCGCCGTAGACCGTGTCGCTGTCCGTCCCCAATACGTCCGAAAGGAGCAGTTCGTTGCCCTCGAAATCGGTATTAAGGGGTTCGTCGAAGGAGATTTCGCTCTTGAGCTTGACCGTGCGCCGCAGATACATGAGGATCTCGTTCTCGATACAGCGCGAGGCATAGGTCGCGAGTTTGATATTCTTATCCGTGCGGAAGGAGCTCACCGCCATGATGAGCCCGATGGTGCCGATCGAGATGAGATCGTCCCCCTCGACGCCCGTATTTTCGAATTTGCGGGAAATATAGACGACGAGGCGCAGATTGTGCTCGATCAGCTTCGCCTTGATTTGTTCGACATCCTCGCCCGCCTCCATCTTGCGGAGAAGCTCCCCCTCTTCCTCCGCAGAAAGCGGCAACGGCAGCGCTTCGCTTCCGCAAAGGTAATGAATGACGTTTTCATCCTTTATCTTGCGTAACCATACCCGAAGCAGCTCGAATAGCTTCATGCTCGCCCTCCACAAACGAAGTATGTAAGATGATGTGATATTCCTTCGACCCCGTCTCGCCGACCGTAAACAGCGCATGCGGGAATTGTTTTCCCCCGATCTCCATAGAGCAGGCAAAGACGGGCGCCTCTCTTCCGCCGTTGACCGTTCCGATTCGGATGCGGCCGACGGGCTCTTCATGGAAGAGCACGAGAGCTACGGCGGGCGAGAGGACGGAAACGGGCTCGCCATGGAACGAAAGACAGTTCCCGCTGTCCAAAAAGCCCGTGAGCGTCAGTTCCCTTCCGCCGCTGAAAAGTTTTACTTCTCTCAGTGCGCTCTTCACCTTTCTGTATCGGTAAAATCCCTTGACCGAAGCCAAAACGGCGATAGCAAAGAGCCCTGCGCCGCCGACGATCAGCCCGACGGGCGCTTTCTCGACGAGATATCCGCTCTGCGCGCTGTATTCGACGCCAAAGAAGGAATAGACGGCGACGAGCAGGCCGCCGAGCGCAAACGTCAGCCCGAAAAAGGCACAGATCGCAACGAAATAGGTCTTTTTCGTCCCCTTGGAAACGGCAAGGAGCACCAAAAGGACGCCCCCGAGGAGCTTTACGGCATACGCCGCCCAGACGCTGAGCGTCAGAAGCGGGAAAGCGATCGCCTCGCCCGCTCCGACCGCCGCCGACAGAAGGAGACGCCAAAGCCTGATCCGTCCCCTTGCGCATTTGAGACAGAGGTATAAAAGAAGAAGATCGAGCGTGAAATTTTCCGCAAACGCATACTCCCAATAGACCTCCATGCCCTACCCCGCGAGAGATATTATAAAGGATGTCCCGTGGGGAAAAATGGGTTATCGTGTCGAAAAATGTCGTCGGTTGCCGAAATTTCTTCTCTCGGGGAAGAGGCTTGAATATCTTCACAAGCGCGCGGATTTTTTTTGATTTCCGATACAAAATCCGTTGACAAACAGAAGGGAAACGGGTATAATATGCAGGTACATTGAAAGACATATGCGCCGTTAGCTCAATTGGATAGAGCGTTGGTCTACGGAACCAAAGGCTAGGGATTCGAGTTCCTTACGGCGCACCAAAGAGAGGGCAACCTACAGGGTTGCCCTCTCTTTGGTGTGTTGTAAGGGCGAGAATCCCTACGGGATTCGCCCCGCCCGCACTCCGATTGTGCTACCAAGGGCGGCACGAGGAGCGTAAGCGACGAAGTTGCTCCTTACGGCGCACCACGTACTTGCCGTTTTCCACAGGGTTGCCCTCTCTTTGGTGTATTAAGCCCCTTCGGGGTTCTCGCTCTCGCCCCTTGGCTCTCCCTCGAGGGGTCCTTCCTTAGGGATGGCGGGAAAAGGCGACCATTCTATTTTTGAAGCCTTTCCGCCTGAGCTGTCGCCACAGGCGACTGAGGGGGTGTCGCTTCCTATCACGTCATGGTGCCCCGCCCGCACTCCGATTGTGCTACCAAGGGCGGCACGAGCGGGCACCGCCTGCGAAGTAGCGTAGTCGAACCATCACCTTATTATAAAATGGTGATCCTTCGACACGCCGCTTTTGCCAGCGGCGGCTCAGGATGACGTATTTAGGAATCGTTGCCCACCCAATACCCCCTCCTACTTCGCGCCAAGGATGGCGCTCGTGCCGCGCTTAGTGCAATAGAACGCGCGCGGGGCGGGGTGACGTGATTTGAGAATAACCCCCTCCCCTACCCCTCCCCCTTCGAAAGGGGGAGGGCAAGATAGGCCGAATCCGATCGCGGATCTCGGTTTTTTCTTTGATTTTGCTTGACAAGGCTGGAAGAAAAGTTTATAATGTAAGAAAAGTAATACTTTTAGGAGCAATACATGATGGAAAACTTTCCCGAAGGCAAATATCTTGCGACCGTGAAGATCGGTCCCAAGGGGCAAATCGTCATTCCCAAAGAGGTGCGAGATATGTTCACTCTGAATGCGGGCGACGCGCTCCTTCTCATGGCGGATAAAAATCAAGGCATCGCCCTGCAACCGTTTTCGTATGCGGAGTCGTTCTGGAACGCCGTGAAGCAAGTCAAAGATGAGGAGAAATAACCTTGCGTGCGCTCGAAGTTCAAAACTTAAAAAAAGTCTATCC
>CANRIY010000154.1 GCA_947630775.1 uncultured Clostridia bacterium
CCGCGACAGGAGGCGTGGCCTCGCCGACGGGGTTGCGGCGGTCCCTGCCGCCGCAACGGGTAGGGGGGTGGGCAATGAACCTAAATTATGTCCGCCTCAGTTCAACTTTCGAAAATCGTAATTTTTCACCTCTATTTCATTGTAAAAGCCGATAAATTTTGGTATAATGAAAAAAGTATGACTGCGGTTTCATTCAAGAATGTCGATTTTTCCTATGGGGAAGACGGCTTTCACATGAAAAATTTCAGTTTCGACGTCGAAGAGGGGGAGCTCGTCGCCGTTCTCGGGCATAACGGAAGCGGAAAATCCACCCTCGCCCGCCTCATGAACGGACTGCTCCTTGCGGACGGCGGCGCGGTGGAGATCTTCGGCGTACCGCTTACCGAAAAGAACCTCTATGACGTGCGGCGGCAGGTCGGGGTCGTCTTTCAGAATCCCGACAACCAGACGGTCTCCTCCATTGTCGAGGACGACGTCGCGTTCGGCGCGGAGAACGTGGGACTTCCCCGCGAGGAGATCGGGCGGCGGATCGAGTTCGCCCTCTCCGCCGTCGGAATGGAAAAATACAGGGACGCGACTGTCGCCCGTCTTTCGGGCGGGCAGAAACAGCGTGTCGCCATTGCGGGCGTCCTCGCGCTCAAACCGCGGGTGCTCGTGCTCGACGAGTCGACCGCCATGCTCGACCCGCGCGGCAGGCGGGAGATCATGGACGTCGTTTTACGCCTCAACCGCGAAGAGGGCATCACGGTCGTCCTCATCACCCATTTTATGGAAGAAGCGCTCCTCTGCGGCCGCGCCGTCGTCATGAACAGGGGGGAGATCGTCATGCAGGGCACCCCTGCCGAGATCTTCGAGCGGCATGAGGAACTTTTGACGTACAATCTGACGCTCCCGCGGATCGGGGAGATCTGCAAAAAATTGCAGGCGGGCGGTCTGCCCGTTCCCGACACGCTCGATATCGACCTTTTGGCGGATTCCATCGCCCGCCTTTTGAATGAGTGAGGGGTTTCCCTCTGCGGCGTCAACCTGACTACCGCGTCATCCTGAACCCCCTCAGGGGGTGAAGGATCCCGAAGAACGGAGTCCGAACCCTTGGCGCCCCTCTTAGGGGAGCTGGCGCGCCGCCCTTGGCGCGACTGAGGGGTTTCCTCTCGCGCACTCTTCAACGCTGCGCGGGTACTTCCCCTACAAGGGGAAGCAAGAGGGGCCTCATCCCGAGGCGCAGCCGAGCGGATCTCATAGACCCACGGGCGTCCGTACTTACGAGGGGATTCACTCGCCCCTTACGGGGCTCGGAATGAGGGAGGGAACCTAATTTATACTGCGGTGACCCTTCGACACGCCGCTTTTGTCAGCGGCGGCTCAGGGTGACGAGAATGCGCGCGGGGCAGGGTGACGTAATTGAGAATGCGTGGCTCACCATGACGTAATCGGGGACGACACCCCCTCAGCCGCGCAAAGGCGCGCGACAGCTCCCCCTCGAGGGGGAGCCAAGGGATCGCTTCATCCCAAGCCTTCAAAACCAACAAAAACAATGCAAATTACAGCCGAACATCTGACATATGTCTATAACCCGGGCTCACCGTTTGCGGTGAAGGCGCTCGACGACGTCTCCCTCACGATCGAAGAGGGGGAGTTTTTCGGCATCATCGGACATACGGGCAGCGGGAAATCCACCTTTGTGAAGCACCTCAACGGCCTCATCCGCCTGCCTTCTTCCCAAAAGCACTACAAAAAGCCGAAGGCGAAGAAGGGGCAGCCCGCGCCTGTCGAACCCTCCCTCACCGTGGGGGAATTCGACCTTGCAGACAGAAAGACGGATTTCCGCGCCCTCCGCAAAAAGGTGGGCATGGTCTTCCAATATCCCGAGGCACAGCTCTTTGCCGAGACCGTCTTTGACGACGTCGCGTTCGGGCTCAAAAATTTCGAAAAGGGCCTCAAAGAGGAAGAGATCGAGGCGGCGGTGAAGGCGGCGATCGAGATCGTCGGGCTCGACTATGCCGCCGTCAAGGAAGTCTCTCCCTTCGATCTTTCGGGCGGACAGCGCCGGAGAGCCGCCATCGCGGGCGTCATCGTCACAAAACCCGAGATCCTCGTCCTCGACGAACCCGCGGCGGGGCTCGACCCCTTGGGAAAGAGGGAGATCATGGAGCTTCTGCACCGCCTGCACAGGGATTGGTGCAAGACGATCGTCATCGTCTCGCACGACATGGACGAGATCGCCGAAAACTGTACGCGCGCGGCCGTTTTCTCGGAAGGAAAGCTCGTCTGCGCCCTTCCGCCCAAGGAACTCTTTCTGAAAGCGGAAGAGCTCTTATCCCTCGGGCTGGATATCCCGCTCACCGCAAAGCTCTGTGCGGCGCTCGCAAAGAGGGGCGTTTCGGTCGGATGTGACTTCACGGTGGACGGATTCGTCCGCGCCGTTCTCGGGGCGAAGGGGGAGAAACGATGAAAGACGTCTCCTTCGGGCAATATTATCCCGTCTCTTCCTTTGTGCACAGGGTGGATCCCCGCCTCAAGATCCTCTTTCTCATCGCCTATATCGTCGCGATCTTCCTGGCGAATAATTTCTACGCGCTCGGGGCGTGCGCGCTCGTGCTCGTTCTCACCATTGCATTTTCGCATGTCCCCGTGCGGAAGGTGTTCCGCGCCGTGCGGGGGATCCTGTTCCTCATCGTATTCACGGCGGCGATCAACGTTTTGTTCAATGCGAGCGAGGATGTCTATTGGTCGGGTCCCGCCGTCTATTGGAAATGGAAGATCTTCTCCGTCACGCAGGCGGGGATCGTCTTTTCGGCGTTTCTCGTCATCAGGCTCGTGCTGCTCGTGACCTTTTCGTCCATGCTCACATACACCACCACGCCCGTGGCGCTGACGGACGGGCTCGAAAGCCTGCTCACCCCCCTCAAATGGATCCGCTTCCCCGTGCATGCGCTTGCGCTCATCATGAGTTTAGCGCTCCGCATGATCCCTATTCTCATGGACGAGACGGAGCGCATCCGCGACGCCCAGAAGGCACGCGGCGCGGCGATGGACGAGGGGAACATCTTCAAGCGCATCAAGGCGATGATCCCCGTGCTCATTCCGCTCCTTCTCTCCGCCTTCCGCAGGGCGGACGAGCTGGGGGAGGCGATGGAATCCCGCTGTTACATGGGCGGGAAACAGCGCACGAAGTATAAAAAACTGCACTTTACATGGCGGGATCTCATTGCGTTTCTGCTCATTGCGGCGCTCGTGACGGGCGTCGTCCTGCTCCGCGTCTATCTGGGGGCGTTCTTATGAGATATGTCCTTCTCGTCGGCTACGACGGCACCCTGTTTTCAGGGTGGCAGCGGCAGAAAAAAGGGGAGCGTACCGTGCAGGGCGAA
>CANRIY010000155.1 GCA_947630775.1 uncultured Clostridia bacterium
CCGAAAAGACGGCGGCGTCCATGCAGAGCTTCCCGACGGCACCCTCAAAACCTTCGCGGAAAAATCCGTCTCCGTAGCCGAACCGAAGGGTCGTGAGCCTGCCCCCCTTCCGCGCCGCCGCGGCATATCCCGCCCCGTCGCCGAGCTGCGTACAGCGGTGGGCGGCCGTCGCATACAGCTTCATCGCGCGGCGCAAGGGCAGTTTGCACTCTTTCGGGGCATAGCCGTACAGCCCCAGCCCGACGCGCACCGCGTCCAGTTTTTTTCCGCCGAAGAGCACCCCGCCCGTCGCCGAAATGTGCATGACCGCCGCAGGCGCAACCTCTTTCACGGCTTCCGCCGCCCGCAAAAAGCGCATCTCCTGTCCCGCACGGAATTCTGCGTCGGAAGGCTCGAAATAGTGCGAAAAGACCCCTTCGACCGAGATCCCCGCACCGAGCGCTTCCCGTGCGGCAGAGGCGGCGCGTTCGGGGCGCAGGCCGTAGCGGTTCATGCCCGTATTGACGGCGATCTGCGCACGCGGCGTCTTCCCCGTGCGCTCCCCCGCTTCGGCGACAAGGCGCAAGACGGGCATGGAAGAGAGGCTCGCCGTAAGGCCATAGAGGACGAGCCGCACGCTCTCTTCCGCATTCAAAGGCGGGGTCAGCACCAAGATGTCCTCGGTGATCCCCGCCAAACGAAGAGCCGCCCCCTCTTCCGCCGTAGCGACGGCGAAGGAAGAAGCGACATTGTGCAAAGAGAGAGCGACCTCCTCCGCGCCGTGTCCGTAGGCATCGTCCTTGACAACGGCAATGAGCGAGGTTTCGGCGCGCCGTTTCCATTGCAGTGCATTGGAATTGATTGCGGGAAGAGAAACACGGGCGAGAAGCGCTTGCATGTCTCCATTGTATGCGCCCGCCGCCCTTCCGCGTTACGCCTTATAGATGAAGCGGTGGCAGTTTTCGCACTCGATGACGTTCCCGCCCGCGAGCCTGCCGCGCTGGGCAAGGGGCAGATCCATGCCGCACACGCACATGTCGCCCGAAAGCGGCACGAGCACGGGGAAGATCTTTTCCCTGCGTTTCTGCTTGTATTTTTCGAGGATCTCGGAGGGGATATTCTTCCCGATCTCCTCGAGGCGGGCATTGATCGCGGCAACTTCCTTTGCGCGGGAAGCCTGTACTTCCTTGTACTTTTCGGCGTACTCCTTGTACTGGCGGTTCATCTGCTTGCCCTGTTCCATCATCTTTTTGTATTCCGCCGTGAGAGACTCCACTTCGGCAGTCAGACGGGCAAGTTCCGCCTTGACGGCGCGGAGCCGTTCGGAGAGCTGCTGGGCGTTCTTCTTATAGAAGGAGACGTCCCCGCCGCCCTCGACGATCTCGTCGATGTCGGCGTATTCCGCGATCGCCTTGGCGGTCTCGTCCACGCGGGCGATGAGCTCGTCACGGAGCGCCTTGAGCTCTAAGGCGCGCTTGTCCTGCGCGGCGATCCTGCTCTCCGCATTCTTGATAAAATTCCTTGCCTGAAGGGACTTCTTACGCGCGTCGCTCGCCGCAAGTTCCTGCTCGATCTTTCTGAGCTCTCCGTCCGCCTTCTGGTATTCCAACAATTCCTGCAATGTCGACATAATTTACTCCTTACAGGAGCCGCCCGTCCGTAAACACGGCGCAGGGGATCCCCAATGTTTTTTCGATCGATCGCGCAAAGCGCATAAAGCCGTAGTTTTCCGCCGCGTAGTGGGTGAGAAGGAGCAGGTTGAGCCCCTTTTCCGCCGTTTCGGCAATCAAATGATGTTTTCCGTCCGAGGAGACGACGGTATCGGCGCCGTGGAGAAGGGCGAAGGAGATCGCCTCTTCGCTGAATCCCGCGCCGCAGAAGCTCGCCACCCGCCTTACGGGTCTGTCCCCATAGACAACGAGCCGATCGGTGCAAAACGTCTCTTCTACCCTCTGTGCATACTCCTTCAAGGGCGTTTCCGCCACGTCATAGACCCTGCCGTAGCCGCCGCCCGTGAGCTCCTCCATGACGGCAACGGGCGTCTCTCCCCCCAAGCCGTGCATGAGACTTTCGTCGATCCCGCCTTCCGCGGCGTCTAAATTGAGATGCGCCGAGAGGACGGAGATGCCCGCCCGAAGGCAGGAGACGATGTGGGGCGCGTCCTCTTCCGTGAGCCGCATGATCCCCGTCCAGACGGCGGGATGATGGGTCACGATGCAGTTAAATCCCCTCTTTTTTGCCTCTTCGATCGCGGCGGAGGAGAGGTCGAGCGAAAACAGAATGCCCGTGATCTCCCGCCCGCAGTCGAGGAGAAGCCCGCTGTTGTCGTGCATGCCCCGCGCCATATATTCCTTGGAGAGCGCAAAGGGCGCATAGGCGTCGATCGCGTCATAGATTTCTTTCGGTTTCATAGATGATCTCCTTTAGTTCCGCCCTGCGCGCAAGGAGCGCGGCGCGGCTGTGTTCTTTGAGTGTCTGTCTGAGCCGTTCGTCCGTCTTTTCGAGCTCTTCGCGCATCTCCTTCACAAAGGACGGCGAAGCGCCCTTCAGATTATCCCTGCCGAAGCGGAATTCCCGCTCCGAATATGTATCCGCGGGGAAAGAAGCGCCGAGCAAAACATCGTAGTACTTTTTTCCGTCCGAAAAAGTAAGATCTTTCTGAAGGTTTGCGCCGTGCCCGACCAAAAAACGCCGCAGTTTTTCGGTGTTTTTCATGGGCTGGAAGAGAAAGTGCGGGGGAAGATACCCTTCGAGAAGAATTTTGACGATCTCCTCTCCCCCCATTCCCGCAATGAGCACGAAATCGCAGGGCTCGGGGATCCCCTTGAGCCCGTCGCACACGGCGGGGACGCATTTCCCGCTCTCAATATACGGGTGAAGGAGCTTTTCCGCCTTTTTCAAACATTTTTCGCTGATGTCGGAGATATACGCCCTTTCGCACAGTCCGTTTTCGAGCATATACTGCGCCATATAGCCGTGATCGCAGCCCACGTCGGCGAAAACTTTCGTCTTGGGGAGCATGCGGCAGATGGCGCCGATCCTGCCTTCCATCAGTCGAGGAAATCCCTGAGTTTTTTGCTCCTCGAAGGATGGCGGAGCTTGCGGAGCGCCTTCGCCTCGATCTGGCGGATGCGCTCACGGGTGACATTGAACTCCCTGCCGACTTCCTCGAGGGTGCGGGGCTTGCCGTCGTCGATGCCGTAGCGGAGACGGAGCACCTTCTCCTCGCGGGGGGTGAGGGTATCCAGAACGCCGAGAAGCTGTTCTTTCAGCATGATGAAAGCGACGGAATCCCCGGGCGTCTGCGTCTTGTCGTCCTCGATGAAGTCGCCGAGGTGGGAATCCTCCTCCTCGCCGATGGGCGTTTCGAGGGAGACGGGGTC
>CANRIY010000156.1 GCA_947630775.1 uncultured Clostridia bacterium
AGGTTGGGCGCGATCTTCACTTCGTACACATCATCGGCGGAATAATCCCGACCCGCCGTGATATATGCGCCGTGCGCCGTAGTAAAGTATTGGTCAAGCGTCGCAATTTGGCTTCCCTTGAAGGAGCCGCCCGAGATGACCGCGTTAGCGCCGTTTTGGAACGCGAACTCCCCCTGATATTCGCCGCTCGGAATGGTGAGCGTGCCGCTCTTTACTGAAACATTGCCCGTGACAGTGACGCCCTGCAGTGTCGCATTCCCGTTGACCGTAATATCGCCGTCAACCACACCGTTACTGATCGCCGCACCCTCACCGAGCGTGAGAGAACCTCCTTCCTCAAACGTGATGTGGTACCCGAGATAAGCGTCTAGGTCAAGCGTGACATTTTCAAGTTTGAGTGCAGAGTCGATGTTCATATCGCGCAAAAGGCCGACAACGCCGTCCGCATTTTTTGCCGCTACGATCGCTTGCTCGAGTTCTGACCCCTTATATCTTGTGCCGTTCACAAGGAAACTGTCGCCTTCTTCGAGGTATGTGAGCGCAAATCTGTTTTCGCCCAACGTAACGTAGGTAAGACCGTCAAACTGGTTACCGATATCTCCCCAGTACTGACCAGTGCTCTTCAAATCCCACGAGAAGACGCTCGTGTGCCCTGCCTCGAGATACTCATCAAGATCGAACACAAACCTTTGATTTTTATTGGGGAAACTGTAGCCGTATTTATCATCCTTAAGAACTTGGAAGTTCACGTTTTTATAGGTATCGTTACCGCGGCCGTCGTCCCATGCAATAAAGATCGGGGATGAAGTGAGTGCGCCGTGATTTTCTTCCGTGCCGAAATAGATTTCCGAAAGGATACTGCCGCCCTTGATCGTGATGATTGCATCGGTGACAGTACTCAGCGACTTGTCGATATGGAAAATCGCCTCCGCCACATTTTGGCTGCCGTTTCCGCCCTCGACATTGGTATAAGAATTTTCATCGGGGAAGTATCCTGTCTGGCGAATGGTACCGCTTTCGAGAACAAATTTTACGTTTGAATTCGCAATATAGATACCACGATCGCCGGTAGGCTTGGCAGTGTAGTCCTCCCCGAGGCTTGCAATGTTGATAATCAACTCCCCGTTCTGCCCCGACGAGCTGTCCTTTACGATCAAATTGTATTTCTGCGAGCCGTTGAGATAGAGCGCCGCCTGATTGCCGTTTCTTGGAACTTCAGAGTCGCCCTTGTCGGTGCGCGTAAGTTTATGGCCGTTCAGGTCAATTGTCAATGTACCCGACTTGGCATAATCGCTATTGCTGTTATGCAACTTCAGCTGTCCGAATGTCGTGTCATTTTCTACCTTGATCGTGCGTTCGCCCTCAAAACCCCACGCATACTTCCACGCGGCGTTGAAGTTGCTGAAAATTTTCTCGGAAGCGCCGTCTACGGTAACGGAAGCCGCTACGGCCTCCTTATCCACGTCGTCAACGACATAATAGTTTCCTGCGGGGCCCACATCCACATTAAAATCGACAGGGCGCATCCATTTTCCGTCGGGGCAGTAAGTAGAAAGATCTAACCCCCACATACCGCCTTCGAGCTCGATATCGTTTTTGTAAGTCTCGTCCGTGTTATATTGACTATTCCCATACATGCCAGAAATCGCATAAGGTATCATGTCGTTGACAAGAATGGTTTCGATTCTTTCCCCGTTAATTTCCGATCCTGTGAAATCGCCGCCGGTCACTCTCACGGTATTGCCACGATAGGACTTGTAGGCGTTCATATAGGGTTCCAAATCTGCGAGAGCCTGCGTACTATTATTTATATCCGAGACCCAAGCATACGATTCTGCCTTGAAAATTGCGATACCGTCGGTACTGGGTCTTTCATCCCTTATAAACGTCCCGTTTTCAATGGTAAGGGAAGAATCGACGATATTGATCAACTCATAGTTGTTGCCGCCTCTGATCTCGCCGCCCTTGATCGTAACGGAGGGTTTTTTGCTCCACTTTTGCTTGTAGCTCTCATTGGCCAAATCATCTTTTTTGGGATTTGGACTGCTCTTGATAACCGCAAAACTATTCGAGCTGTAAGAAGTGGGGTGATAGGTGCCACCCGTTATGTTCACGTTTGTGATTAACGTGCCGTAATTGTAAATAAGAGTATCTGCGAATGCATCATTCGTAATCGCACCTGTCTTGCCCTCGGAAGTGTCGATGAGCTCGAGCTTGCCGTCGATGTTGGAAACCGAAATGACCCACCAGCCGTCCTGGCGCTTCATCGTGTGGCCGTTGAGGTCGATGATGAGATTCCTCGCCCCCGTGCGAAGGCCGTCGTTATCCGAGTCATCCGCCCCCCCAATTAGAATATCCGCGCCGAGTTGGATCTTATAAGGCGTGTTCTCGCTCGAAGATGCATTTTGAACTGCCTCTTTCAGCTTCTTTGCCGAATACACGGTAATATCGGGCGTGAACTCCTCTTCCGCGCTGGCGGTGCGGGCGGGCAGCATAAAGACGATGCCGAGCGTCAGCATCACGGTGAGCGCCGCGATGAGAAGCAGCGTCAAGCCCTGTTTCTTCAATACTTTCATACTTCCTCCTGAATTGCTTTACGGACTTTATCTTGTCCGATTCTGCCGAAATTTATTTTCCATTAAGAGTTTTTTAGTTTGTCGGTACGACAAACTGCCCCCATGGGGGCAAAATCCTCAGAATGTTGGTTTTATCATATCATTCCAAAAAAGGAATGTCAAGAATTTGTTTGAATTTTTATCCAAAAAAAGGAAAATTTCCCCATTTTATAAAGACCGCCGTAAAAACGGCGGTCTTTTGGAGTATTTTATTTAGTTCTTCTTGCGGCGGACCGCGTAGACGACTGCGACTGCGCCGAGGGCGGCAATGACTCCGCCTACAACTGCAAGGGTGATCCAAAGAGCATTATTGGATTGCTCGTTCTCTACGATGCCGCTTTCGAACGTGATGACGTAATTCGCGCTCGTGAGGCCGCTCGGGGTCACAGTGGACGTGCCGTCGCCGTTGTCCACCCTTTCAAGGTGAAGCTCGCCTTCGAGCACGCTCTCGTCCTCGCCGTTCACAAACCCTTCGTACACGACCTTGCCGTTCTTATCGACTCTGACGGTCAGCGCCGCGGGGATGACTTCGAGTTCAAGGAACGCCTCGTTCCCCGCCGTTGCAAGCGTGTAGTTGTTATTCCCCGTCATATCGATCGCGGTGATGAGGGCGATCTGCTTCCCGACGCCGTAATTGGATTTTTGAAGAGTCACAGTCACCGTGATACCGGTATGATCCTCTACGACGTTCCCCGCGAGATCCTTGAGGACATAGCTCGAAACCGCAAGGGT
>CANRIY010000157.1 GCA_947630775.1 uncultured Clostridia bacterium
GGTGAATTATACTATCAAGTGCAACAGCAGATAAAAAAGAAGTTCAAACGGAAAACTGTGTTATAATAAAGTGTGCAAAGCCAAACCACAACACAGGAGATCCGAATGAACTACCAACATTTTAGCATAGAAGAACGCTGTTGTCTACGAAAATACTATAAAGAAGGACTAAGTTACCGTAAAATTGCGAAATTATTGGGGCGGAGCCCGAGCACGATCTCCCGGGAGATCGCCAGGAATCAGATTTTTGCGAAAGGTGAAGTCACATATTATCCCCACAGGGCGCAAAAGAAGTATCAGTGGAGACGGAGTTTCTGCCACAGAGGTCTTTACCGTCAGGATAAAGAGCTTATGGAATACATAGACAGCATGTTATCCATGACTTGGTCTCCCGAAGAGATAGCGAATTCATACTTCGGGAAAAAGATGCCGTCATACAGGACGATATACCGCTGGATCTATGAAGGCTATCTGAAAAGCGGAGTTAAGAAGCTGCGAAGGAAAGGAAAGAGCAGCGGAGAATGGGTACAGTTCAAGAATGAAGGCGGGAAGAGTATCCGAAAGAGGAATAAAGACACAGATATTCTTCTCCGAAAGACATTCGGGCATTGGGAAGCGGATACAGTCGTAGGCGGGACAGGGAAAGGTAAGGAATGTTTTGCCGTATTCGAAGAGCGTATGACAAGGTACTACATTGCCGTAAAAATCAAGGACAGGACGGCGAAGTCCATGACGGAAGCGGCGATCCGCGTGCTCGGGGAACTGCCCCCGGGAACAGTGAAGAGTATCACCTGCGACAGAGGCCCTGAATTCGCGGGATGGAAGGAGATTGAAGCAGCTCTGCATTGTGACGTATACTTCACCGATCCCTACCGAGCTTGGCAGAAGGGCAGTATTGAAAACAGCAATGGCCTGCTCAGGGAATTCTACCCCAAAGGCAGAGGTCTCTCAAAGGTGAATCCGAAAACTCTTCAACACAACGTAGACCTCATCAATAACCGCCCCAAAAAAATCCTCTGCTTCCTCTCTCCACAGTTTTTGTTCGAAAATATGTTGCACTTCATTTGACAATTCGCTCGCAGCGGGGGATAGGGTTTTTGAAACCCCTCAGTCGCGCAAGGGCAGGCGGCGTCATCCTGAGACAGAGAAAAAGAACGAAGTCCGCGGGAGAAAGTCCCGAAGGGTCTCGCCGCTATAGCGTACTGTTTGCCCCCCGCGAGATTCTTCGGGAATTGCAATTCGGACTGCGTATAACTCACTGTCTCAGAATGACCCGGGGGCGCGCCAAGGAGCCCGCCCTTTGTTCTGAATCACTGCGCGTGGCGGGGTCTCCCCGCCTAAGCGCACCCTATTTGGTACCCTACGGGAACCTTAATGTCGTGTGAAACAGAAAAGTGGCGGCCGAACCATAATTACAAGGCAGAAGAACTAACCCCTCGCTCGTATTTCTTTTTGAAGGCCGCTGAGGCAGCGGACTTCAAAAAGAAATCGAGCGAAACTACCCGCAAAATCAGTTTACAATCAAGCCGTAAAATGCTATAATAGGTTCACAATTTGAATATCCGTCGTGGGTGCCCGCAAGGGCTGAGATGATACCATTTGAATCGGGCAAGGTAATGCTTGCACGAAAGATGCGGATGATCTTCGGGAAATTTTTTCCGCCCGCGTATCATGCGCGGGCGTTTTTCCGTCGCGGACGTTCAAAAAAATTTTTTTACGGAGGTTCTTTATGCAACTCTTTTCCCTGCTTACCGCCTACGGCGCTTATTGGGAAGACACCGAGGGCGTCGACCACTACGACTATCCCGACATCTGGACGTCCTTCGCCAAAGACGGCCTGCAAAACGTGTTCCTCTGGGCGGCAGTCGCCCTTGCGGCGGTCCTGCTCCTCGTGGGGATCTTCGTCCGCTACAAAAAGGCGGAATCCTTCAAGTCGTACCTGACCGTCGCCATTGCCCTTGCGGTGGGCTTCTCCGCCGCCGTCATCATCGCAATGCTCTCCCTCGAATTCATGGATATGGAAGAGAGCGGCGCGGTGTTCGATCTCGTGCTCTATCCCACGGTCGCGCTCGGCGCATGCGTGGTGCTCGGCGCGGCGGCGATCTATCTCGGCACTCTTTTCAGCGAAAAAGTGCGGAAGATCACCCTCTACACCTCTCTTTCCGTGATGGGCGCGGCGCTCATTGCCCTGCTCGTCTGCCTCGGCGTCTATCTCGCCTCGGGCTCGGGCGAGGAAAACAACGGGCTTAAGATCACGGGAACGGAAAACGCCCTGCTCTACGTTTCGGCGGGCGTCCTCGTCGCCGTTCTCATCTTTGCCGCGCTGTGGCTGGGCAGGAAGGACAAGACGGGCTTCAATTCCAAGGCGATCTCCTATGCCGCGATCTGCATCGCAATGAGCTTTGCGCTCTCCTACATTGCCCCCATCCACATGCCGCAGGGGGGATCGGTGACGATCGCTTCCCTTCTCCCGATCATGATCTATTCCTGCATGTTCGGCGTCAAGAAGGGGATCTTCGTCGGCATGATCTACGGGATATTGCAAGCGGTACAGGATCCTTGGATCATCCACCCCGCGCAGTTCCTTCTCGACTACCCCATCGCATTTGCGGGCATCGGGCTTTCGGGGCTGTTTGCGAACGTCAAAAAGCTCGATAAATACCCGCAGGTGCAATTTGCGCTCGGCGCAGTCCTCGGCAGCGTCATGCGCTACCTCGCCCATATCCTTTCGGGCGTGTTCGCCTTCTCAGAATACGCCTTCCACTGGGAGACGGGCGAAGCGCTCAACCCGTGGATCTATTCGCTTGCCTATAACTCCTTCGTGTTTGCGGATATCGCGATCGCGATCGCCGTCGGCGTCATCGTCTTCAGCTCCAAGGCGTTCGTCAGAGAGGTGAGAAAAAACCGCCTCGGCGAGCGGAAACCCACATAAGGTGGGCATGATCCCCCCCACCACCGCCTACGGCGGAGCCTCCCCCCCCAAAAAAAGGGGAGGCCTGACAGACAGGAGCAAAAACCCGCCGCGAGGCGGGTTTTTTTCGAGGTGGGCATCTCGGCGCTCCTTTGAGGGGGCGCTGTCGCGCACAGCCCCCACTTGCTGCCCCTTTTAGGGGAAGTCCCCGCAGGGGAAAGGGGTTTCAAAAGACGGTCGGTGGAAACCCCTCAGTCACGCAAGGGCAGCGGCGGCTCAGAATGACGCGGTTGTCCCCTTGGCTCCCCCTTGAGGGGAAAATTTTGCATTCTGCCAAAGGTTGATAATCTTTGGCGCAAAATTTT
>CANRIY010000158.1 GCA_947630775.1 uncultured Clostridia bacterium
CTGTGCTCCCATCCCTCACGCATATAACTCTGTCATTTGAACCATCCTCTTTTGTTCCATTATATTGCACCAGTTTCCACAACCGAGCGTCAGACTCGCGCCCAATACGAGCGCCAAAAATTTGCTTTTCAGTTTCATATCGTTCTCCTTTTTTCTATATTTGTCTCTCCCGATTTCCCTCGGGTCTAAACACGGTGGAAGGACGGGCAGGAGAGTTCACGGTTGAACAAACTCAGGATAAAGTTCAACTGCAAACTTTGCCCGTCCAAACTTCAGAAAGCTGTCAACGTACGGATGTTTTCGCTCTGAAACCGACATTTGTCGTCAGAACTTATAAATATACATTTGTATGGTGATTTTATCATATTACCCCCCCCGATCAACTGTTTTGCGGTATAAAACTGAAATTTTATCCATTTTTATTCATCATTATTTCTTATGGATATGATAAGTTTTATTAAATCCTGCTTATATTTCCGTTTTTTGCCATCAAAAAACCCCTCGGGATCTCTCCCGAGGGGTAAGGTTATGAACATACGTAGTGCTGTCATGTCGAGCGTAGTCGAGACATCTCTACCATATTTTACCAAGATTTCTCGACTCCGCTTCGCTCCGCTACTTCGCACTTCGTGCTCGTGCCGCCCTTGGTGCACAATAGAAGTGCGGGCGGGGCGAAATGACAGAGACGGAGCACGAACCATCACTTTATTATACTACTGTCTCAGAATGACGCCGCATCGTTGCCCACCCCCCTACCCGTTGCGGCGGCAGGGACCGCCGCAACCCCGTCGGCGAGGCCACGCCTCCTGTCGCGGCGTCCCTCACAGCCCATCGGGCTGTTAAGGAGAATGACGCCGCTCCTCCCCTCGGGAGGGGGCATGCGCGCGGGGCAGGATGACGTGATTGGGAATGCGGTCTGGATGGCGTAATTGCGAACGACCCCCTCAGTCACGCAAGGGCGCGCGACAGCTCCAGCACAAGGCACGCCCTTCGGGTGCCCTCAAGGGAGCGCCGAAAGTCCCTCATTCCGAGCCCCGTAAGGGGCGAGTGAATCCCCTCGTAAGTACGGGTGCTCGTGGGTCTATGAGATCCGCTCGCTTCGCTCGGGATGAGGACGGGGCGAGGGAGCCGAAGCTGCATATCAAAAAACCGCTACGGAGCAGCGGTTTTTTGCAACATGTTTGTCTTTTTATTTAACTTACGTCCGACGTCTTCTTATGGAAACAAATTGACGATCCGTTTGTGCTTTTTCACCGCATACCGATATGTCTTGTATGCGCCGCTGTTCTTTCGTTCCTCGACCCAAAATAAAATCAAATCGCTTCGGTCTATCATTGCAAGGTTGCGGTAATAAATCGATGTGTACCAATAGTCAAAGGCCTTCGCCGGGCACTCCAATGCCTCATACTCTTTTTGTATAAACCATCCCGGCGGCTTTCGCAACTGGCGATCGAGCGCAAAACAAAATACTCTCCGGATATGCAGTTGCGGGTTGGCGTTTTTCTTTTCGGTCACAAGATCGTAGCACAGGTCATCAAAGCCACTTCTGCCGCCGAAGAGAAAAATTCTGACGCCGTCCTCTATCGCCCTGTCGATCTCTTTGCTCGTTCTTGCGATCAGGTCATCGGTGATTTCCACATTGAAATGCCCGAAACACGAGCAAGTCTTTTCAACCGCCGCCATAAAAAAGATGCCGCCCCCTTGCGAGAGCGACACCGCAGCATGTACCTCTCGCATAGTTGCGACACTATTGAGAATTGAAGTCTATTTTTTTAGACTGTCAAACGACCGATACGGTACATTACTACCATTAGTATCGTTTAACAATTCAAAAAAATAGATTACGCCCATGAAAATTGGCGTAGACTTTTCTATTCTCAATAATGTCGCATAGCTATTATAGCACGTTTCCGCAAGAATATCAAGATATTCGGCAAGAAAAAAGACACCCGACGGGGTGCCTTTTTCGTATCCTATGAAATCAACTTACTTTCTCGGATTCTTGATGTTCGCCTGTGCGGCTGCGAGGCGGGCGATGGGAACGCGGTAAGGCGAGCAGGACACATAGTTGAGCCCGATCGCATGGCAGAACTCGATGGAAGAAGGATCGCCGCCGTGCTCGCCGCAGATGCCGACGTGCAGTTTGCGGTTGTTCTTCTTGCCCTTCTTGGTTGCCATCTCCATGAGCTGGCCGACGCCCGTCGTATCGAGACGCGCGAACGGATCGCTCTCGTAGATCTTATTCGCATAGTACGCGGGAAGGAATTTGCCTGCGTCGTCGCGGGAGAAGCCGAAGGTCATCTGGGTGAGGTCGTTGGTGCCGAAGCAGAAGAAATCCGCTTCCTTCGCGATCGCGTCTGCGGTGAGCGCCGCACGGGGGATCTCGATCATGGTACCCACTTCGTACTTGATCCTCTTATGCTTGCTCTTGATGACTTCATCCGCCGTCTTGACGACGATGTCCTTGACGAACTTGAATTCCTTGACTTCGCCGGTGAGCGGGATCATGATCTCGGGAACGAGCTTCCAATCCTTATGGCGCTTTGCAACGGCGATGGCGGCCTTCATGACCGCCCTCGTCTGCATGACGGCGATCTCGGGATAGGTGACGCAGAGACGGCATCCGCGGTGGCCCATCATGGGGTTGAACTCGTGGAGATCCGCAATGATCTGCTTGATCTGCGCGACGGTCTTCTTCTGCGCCTTGGCGAGCGCTTCGATGTCCGCCTCTTCGGTGGGAACGAACTCATGGAGCGGGGGATCGAGGAAGCGGATGGTGACGGGCTGGCCGCCGAGCGCTTCGAAGAGGCCTTCGAAGTCCGCCTGCTGCATGGGCTCGATCTTGGCGAGCGCCTTTTCCCTCTCTTCCACGGTGTCGGCGCAGATCATCTGGCGGAAGGCGCCGATCCTTGCGGGATCGAAGAACATGTGCTCGGTACGGCAGAGGCCGATGCCCTGCGCGCCGAATGCAGCCGCCTGTTTCGCGTCCTTGGGCGTATCCGCGTTCGTGCGGACGTTCAATGCCTTATATTTATCGGACAGAGCCATGATCCTTCCGAAGTAGCCGCTGTTGGGATCTGCGGGAACGGTGGGGATGATGCAATCGTAGATCTTCCCGGTGGAACCGTCGAGGGAGAGCGCGTCGCCCTCGTGATAGGTCTTGCCGGCAAGGGTGAACTGCTTGTTCTCTTCATCCATCTTGATGTCGCCGCAGCCCGAGACGCAGCAGGTCCCCATGCCGCGGGCAACGACTGCCGCGTGCGAGGTCTG
>CANRIY010000159.1 GCA_947630775.1 uncultured Clostridia bacterium
GCAAATGCCAAGAAAATTTTGCGCCAAAGATTATCAACCTTTGGCAGAATGCAAAATTTTCCCCTCAAGGGGGAGCCGAGAGGATGGGACGCAAGGGCGGCGACACCCCCTCAGTCACCTGCGGTGACAGCTCCCCCTCAAGGGGGAGCCGAGGGGCGGGGAGAATGACGCGCCGAGGGAGCAAAAAAATTACGGGAAGAAGGATTTTCTCCCCGTAAATAGTTTACAATGCGAACGAATTGTGGTAAAATTGCGGCGAATGACTTTTTCGGAGGAAATCATGCGAAAAAATCTTGTTGTGCAGCTCATTTACCGTACCGTTCTCTGCTGCGTGTCCTTTTTGGCGGTTCTGCTCTCCTTTCGCGTATTCTATGCGGGGCAGGGCGGAAACGAGATCAGTTGGACGATCCTCATCTACTACACCAACCTCTCCAATTATAGCGTCTTTGTGTGTTCGCTGGCCGGGCTCATCGAAACCGCCCGCCGCGTGCTGCACGGAGAGCGGGAGGGCTATCAAAGACGGTGGCGCACCTTCAAATTCATGAACGTCGTCATGATCCTTGTCACCTTTCTCGTCGTCATCTTCCTCTTAAATTCTCCCCTGCACGCTGATTACTGGCTGAATATCGGCAATATGTCCTATCATTGCCTTGCCCCGCTCCTGTTTGTCTTGGACTATATCCTTTTTGACGAGAAGCGGACGCTCTCGGTCTTTGCGCCGCTGTTCGGCCTGATCCCGCCGCTCGTCTATGTGGGGTATATCATGATCCTCGGCGCGTGTATCCCCGATTTTCCGTATCCCTATTTCTTCCTGAATGTGGCGGAACAGGGCTACGCGGGCGTTTTTATGTGGGTCCTCGCCCTGCTTGCGATCTTTGCCGTCCTCGGCTACCTGTTGTGGCTGTGGAACAGGTTCGATAAGGTGGAAGGAAAGCGGAAATTCGATTTCAGCGGGATCCTACATACAAAGAAGTAAGGATTTTTTCGGCTGATTGCGGGACAGAAAGGGTGTAGCGGCCATCAATTCTCCGGAAAAACGCCTTCCGCGGCGGTGACGTATTCCCTGAAGGGCGTGCCGAACGGATCGGAGAAAGCGAGAGTATAGTTCGTGCCGCCGCTGTGGAAGACCTCGTACGCGCTGAGGGATTGATTGATATAGCTTCCGTCCGTGTAAATGATCTTTACCGTGAGTTCGTTCAGCTGTTCCGCGCTCGTAAAGTTCGTCCGCGAGAGCTCCGCCGTCGCATTGGAGTGCGCCTGCTTGCCGTTATGCATCGAATCGTACAGTACGGACGTGACTTTCTTATCTGCGTCGAAGGTGATGCAGATGTAACGGTATTCCGTTTCCGCCATCTCTTCCAAAAGTTCGGCGCTTTCTTCCAGTGCATCCGAGAAATCCGAGACATCCCCGATTTCTTTCGAAGTGAGCTCTGCGGCTCTTTTTAGAAGGCTTTGGTAATTGTCGTCATAATACTCCCAACGGAATTCGCTCTCCTTTTCGGAGGGATCCGTATACGGGTCGCCGAGCAGTTCACGCACCTCTTCCTGCGTGGTCGTGCCGATTCTGATCTTTTGGAGTTTGTCGAGATCGAAGATATTTCTTGCGGAGAAGAACGGAACGACGATCGCGGCGACGATGACGTAGAGCACGGCGACGGCGATCGAAAGGATGCAGTTGGGGTCCATCTTGCGGTTTACGACGGCAATGTCGCCCCGTTTTGCGAGATTCATCGCGACGATGATCTCTTTTTGGTCGTAAAGGGGAAGCTCTTTTTCGTATATGGGATCGGGCCTTCCATAGTAGCCCGTCACGACCTTTTCACCCTGCGGCTTTGCGAATACAGAGAGAAGGAGCCCGAGAAAGGACATGAGGACGGACAGAAGGATGAGGGCAGCGGAGAGGGGCGGGATCAGGGACGGAAGCGAGTATTTCCCGCAGTAGGGAAGCATGAACGAAAACAGCAGGATCGCGCCGATCACGGAAACGGGAACGGCGACGAGCGCGCCGATCAGAAGTTTTTGCATGAAACCCGTCTCCCGCTTCAGCTTCTGCGGTTTCCAGTTGCTTTCATCGTTCCGTACCCAGCGGCCGTACACGTAGGCATTGCGGTCTCCGCCCATTGCAAGCGCCAAACTGAAGACGAACGCCAAGACCGAACCGATGCCGAATACGACCTTCATGGCGAGGAGAAGGGGTTCGGTATCGCTGCTTGAAGGGGGGTTCGCGGACGCGGCAAGCGCAAGATATGCCGAGAAGAGTGAGGCGAGCGCGACTGCCAGAAAATATCTTACGATGCGCTGCGTGATCATCCAGCGTCTATGCGCCTGTCCCAAACGGGCCTGCGCGCACAGCGCGGCGTTGCCGGGATCCTCTGCGGGCGCCGCGGAGGGGGACGGGACATGCCCCGCGGGCGGCTCTTCATGCGTTGGCTCGGCAACGGGCAGGACCGGCACTGCGGGAGCCTGCGGCTCCTCATGCGGCTCTTCCGTAGGGAGAGGGGCCGGCTTCGAAGAGGCCTGCTCTTCCGTAACGGGAGCGGGCGGGGGCGAAGAAAGCGCCTGTCCGCAGTTGGAGCAAAATTTTACATTTGCGCCGACGGGTTCGCCGCAGTTCGGGCAGAACTTTTGGGCGGGGGTGCCGCAGTTCGGGCAGAATTTTCCCTCAAACTGCGTTCCGCATTTTCCACATGTTTGCATGGCGTTACTCCTTTTGTGGGTTTTTTGTTCAATTATACAGGGAAGCGCCGTCTCTGTCAAGGGGAGAGTGAATTTTTTGAACGATTTCCGATACAAAAAAACTGCACGAAATGCTTGCTTTTTTGCATAGGGGTTGGTATAATGGAAGAAACTCAATCAGGCGTTTACAGAGGACGCGTCCGCATTGCAGGCCGTGCACAGAGAGCTCCCGTAAGGTGAAAGGGGAGAGACGGCGGGGTGCGGGTATCACCTTTCAGCTTGCGGGGGGAAACAACAGTAACTCCGCACGGCCTCGCGGACCGTTATCCCCGCGGCAAATGATAGTTTGTTTTGGTGGTCAAAATGCCTTCGCGTATTCCGAAACGCGAAGGCTGTTTTTTTGAAATTGCCCCCCTTGCCCACCCCTTGTAGGGGAGCTGGCGCGCTGTCGGTGAATTATACTATCAAGTGCAACAGCAGATAAAAAAGAAGTTCAAACGGAAAACTGTGTTATAATAAAGTGTGCA
>CANRIY010000160.1 GCA_947630775.1 uncultured Clostridia bacterium
GTAGGGGGGTGGGCAACGATTCTGATTACGTCATGCTGCCCCGCGCGCACATGCCCCCTCCCGAGGAGGGGGGTAGGGGGGTGGGCAATGGTTCTAATTACGCCCTGCCTTATTCCTTGCCCACCCCTCAAGGGGGCGCCAAGGGGACGGGCGCACGAGCGTGTCGATAGCCCGTCTTCGCCAAAACGAAAAAAATTTTCATCCGCGGGCATTTTTTTGAAAAAAACACTTGACAATCAAAAACCGGGGGGGGGTAAAATAGAAAGTAAGCAGATCCTCTCATAGGTTCGTTCGTTTCGTGTGAAAAACCCTCTGTGAGATCCTGCAAAAATGAAAGGGAGAAATGGTATGAACAAGACAAGAAAGCGTTCTTTCACCGCACTTCTGTTTGCACTCGTTGCTATGTTCGTGCTTGTCTTGTCGCTCGGCATCTTCTGCGCTTGCGACGGGAACGCGAGTATGGAAGAAGACGGCGCAAACGACAGTGCAAGCGGCATCTGGTACTATGGCGACAAAGAGCCCGCGCAAACGCTCGGCAAGGCGGGGGACTATTACCTCAACACCAAGACGCTTGCAAGCTATGTCAAGGAAGGCAAGACGTGGCGGATCGCGGCGGAAGGCGAAGTGTGCAACTGGCACTACGGCAGCGGCGCCCCCGACGAAAGCACGGCGGGCGAAGTGAACGACTTCTACCTCGACAGCGCGACGGGCGGCCTCTACCAAAAGGCCGAAGAGGGCTGGGGCGATCCCATCCTGACCATTCAGGGCGAAAAGGGCCGCGACGGCGTCATGTGGTTCACGGGCACGGGTGCCCCGGAGAACATTGCCGGCGCCGCGGAGAACGACTTCTATCTCGATACGGAAGACGGTAAATTCGACATTTACCAGTATCATAAGGACGGGGACGATCTTACGTGGGGCGATCCTCTCGGGACCCTCAAGGGCGAACAGGGACAGGCTGCCAAGGAGCCCGTGCGCTTCTTTAACGGCAACGGCGCCCCCGGTTTGGACAATCCCGAGACGAAAGATCCCAAAGAGGGCGATCTGTACCTCGGCACCTTCGACGGTTTAGACCGCAAGGGCGCGGGCACGCGGCTCTATCTCTACCACAATAATAATTGGGATGTCCTCATGGAGAACATGCACGACACGCAGGTCGACATTCACTCCAAAGCCCAGCTCGTTTCGCTTGCGGAAAACGTACAGGGCGGCGAGGACTACGCGGGGATGGAAGTCCACCTGAAGACGGGGATCGATTTCAATGAAGTGAAGCCCGCACTCGGGCGCCGCGCAGTCGCAACGATCGCCGCAGACGGGTGGCTTCCCATCGGGACGAAGGACCATCCCTTCCGCGGCACCTTCGACGGCGAGGGAAATACGATCACGAACTTCAAGACGACGGTGTCGGCGGACGCGACGGAAGTCGGCTTCTTCGGGCATGTCGACGGCGCGACCATTCGGAATTTGCGCTTTGTGGATGTTGTCGTAGATGCGACGGAAGTCGAAAGCCCCAAAGACATGGTCGGCGCGGTCGTCGTCGGGCAGGCGCAGGGCAACGTCACGGTGAAGGACGTCACCGTCACGGGTGCCACCGTTGAAACGGCGGAGGGAACGGCGGAGGAAGATGCTCCTGCCGTCGGCGGTCTCGTCGGCAAGCTCGAGAGCTCGGATCCCGCAAAGGAGACGACGCTGAAAGTCGAGGGCAGCTCCTTCGAGGGGAGCGGCACGGCCGATCTCGTCGCCGACAAGGGCACGGCGGATGTCGACATTACCGATTCGACCCTCACCGATTCCACAACGAACGAAACGGTGAATTGGAACGACAGGGGCGAACATACCTATGATGTAAGCTCTTTGGAAGAGATCACCGATCTCCTCAAAGGCGCAAAGGCGGACGACAAGCTCTGCGTCGTCCTCGAAAATAATTTGGATCTGACGCAAACTACGTTGACGATCGGCGATTCCGTCAAGGCCAGCCTCACGATCGACGTCGCGGGCCATGAGCTTACCTTCAATTCCGAGACGGAGAACGCGAAGCTCGTTGTCTCCGGCGGGGCACAGCTGACCGTGACCGATCAAAAGGGTACGGGCGTTGTGCACATGGGCAGAGTGGAAAATCAACCCGTCATCTCCGTGAGCGGCGAGGGTTCCGCGCTGAACCTCGAAAACGTAAAAGTTGAAGTCAATAATACATATGACTGCAAGAATACATATGCCTCTTACAACATTGCCCCTGCAATCGTTGCGGAGAACGGCGGCACGGTAAATATCGGTGGCGGCTCGAACATTACCGTGGAAGGGCCGAAAGAAACGAATGATCCCGAAAACTATCGCGGTACAAACTATAAGGAACCGCAGCTTGCCGCAGTATCAGGTAAGGGATCAGTAATCAATATCGACGACGAGAATACCGTAATCAATTTGACCCACGCTACCGGCATATATGCGGAGAAGGAGGGAACAATCAACTTTAAGAACGGCACGCTCAACATGACGGGCGGCGGTTGCTGTGTCGGCCTCGGTTTGGGTACGGGCGCAGGGAACATTCTGTTCTCGGGCGGAACGATCAATATTGAAGGTGAAATTACAGGAAACCACTTGACAGGCAAAGGATTGGAAAATGTAGCAATTGCGATCGGCAGTACTCAGGAAGAATGTGATGGCGCGGAAGTAATCGTTAGCGGTGGGATTATCAATCTTGCACCGACCTTCGGAATTGCGATTGCAGTTAGTGGCTGGAATGGATTCGGCGACGATAGTTACGCTTATGTTGGGGGAAATGTGACGATTAACCTGAAAGCAACCGAGACCGGGAAGGCCTACGTGGCAGCGGGTGTTAGCGAGGGAAATGGAGGTTTCGTCATGTATTTCTACGCCGGCACAACAATAAATGGCGAGGACCAAGAAAAGAACTTCCGAGCACCGGGCTTTTTAGAGGATATTGCCGGAGGACTGTCTGGTATGAGGATTGGGTTCCGTTTGAATCAGCCGTTCCCTTATGCTGAATAAACCATTTTCATCTG
Organism: uncultured Clostridia bacterium; assembly: GCA_947630775.1. Lineage (GTDB taxonomy): Bacteria > Bacillota > Clostridia > Christensenellales > Borkfalkiaceae > Gallimonas. The sequence goes on from CANRIY010000160.1 coordinate 3,024, forward strand.
AACAAATAAAGATAATTGAGAGCGGCGCACCAAGGTGCGCCGCTCTTTTTGCCCCGCGCGCATGCCCCCTCCCGAGGAGGGGGTAGGGGGTGGGCAACGGTTCTAATCACGTCATCCTGCCCCGCGCGCATTCTATTGCACTAAGCGCGGCACGAGCGCCG
>CANRIY010000161.1 GCA_947630775.1 uncultured Clostridia bacterium
CACAATGGAGCCGTCCTTGCCAGAAATCATCCAATGCAGGGGCGAGAGGGGGAGTTTTTCGCTGTACGCAATGGCGGCGAGGTTGAGGCGGGCAAGTTTTTCACGCGCCTCCGCAACCGTCGAACACGTGCCGAGGAGGTAGGGGATGAGCTCGAAGGGCGCCACGTTGTCGCGCTCCTTGTCCTCGGGGAAGTAGTGAGCCCTGCCCGGGAAATTGAGCCCCGCGGCGCACAGACCCTTTTCGTTGACCGCATCGTAGTAGAGGGGAAAATCGTCCTGCACGTACGCCATGCCGATCATCGCGTTGTGCGTTTTGAGTTCGGGCAGGCGGCGGAGGGGAATGGGGAAGGCGCGCGGCGCTATGGTGACTTCCTCCCGGTAGGAGTATTCGAGGTCGAGGTTGCGCCCGAAGTAGAGGCGCTTGGTTCTGTAAGCAATGGCGGTGCACATTTGAATATTTCCTCTGTTTTGTATTGTATTTATCGGAAGAATGCCTGAAAAATATACTCGGCGCCCTAATTTGTTTCCTTCTTCTCTTTCGCGATGCGGAGCAAATATTGCGGGAAAGAATCGTCATGATCGATTTTGGCGGCATCCAAATATTTTTTGACGCGGTTGACGTCGTCGGTTTTGGATAGCAGTTCCGCATAGCAGAGATAGAATGCGCCGATCGTCTTGTTGTAATAGCCGTCTTTGCGTTCGCGGCGGCTGAAAAGCTGTTCCGCAAGATAGATCGCCATATCCGCATTCTTTTCAATACAATTTTTCAGTTGCCCCAATGTGCGGATGCCAACCAGTTTTAATTCAAGTACGCGGATTTCATATTCCCCGTTTGAGATGTTTTGAACGTAGTTGCCTTGTGCATATTTTGTTATTTTATCGTTGATTTTTTGGTATGTTTCATCCGTATTGATAATCTCGCTCAACAAAACGATATCAAGCTCTTTGTCGTTCAAAGTGCCCTTTTCGATGTTCTTCGTGACATCTTTTTGATACTTCGTTAAAAAGTTCCGGATCTCCAAAAATTCTTTGTCGCCAATCTCCAAGAGTCCCGCAAGGCGTGAAAAGTTTCTTCTGATTTCCGTGGGGACGCTGAACTCGCTCTTATAACCGAGGTCGTGCTCGATTTCCGCCCATGCGTGTTGTAACACGGTGCGGATCTGGATCTCACATTTTATATCCTTATATGCTTGATTTTCGGGCAAATTCAGACGTTCTTGGTTGAATTGGACGATATAATGAACGCTACAATAACCGAAACGATCCGGTTCCATCGCCTTTCTTTTATCGATGGAATTTTTCTTATCCACGTTAAAGTTTTGTTCGATTATTTTAGCGACGCGGTCGACATCATCGGAGTAATAGGTGATCACACGGACGCCTGCGATATCCGTGATATTTCCCAACGTTTTATATTTATTATTTTTCCGCGTGATCTTATCTTCGAGGCTCGCCCGCGTTTTTATGCGGGATGTAATGGAATTGTAAATGATATTCTCGTTGGCGACCAATTCTTCGACGAGCGTTTTGACCTTGCTTGCAAAGTTTTTATATAATTTGCATTGCTTGTCGTATTCTTTCAAAATATCGTTCGTATCAGCCATCTATTTGTACTTCCTTTTTGTGTTCGCATATTTTTACCGATACCATGAAAAAGTTATAATTATTTTTCGCGGTTCGGTGTTCTTTGGAAACGCAATCTCCTTTGAAAATAATATATCAAAAGACGGAGCCCGATGCAAGACATTTCTTAAATTTTCTTATAAAAAAAGCAATACATTGTATGAAAAAACGGGAGATGTTTCGTCGTTTGCCCATAGCGGGTCGGGATCGATTTACATCACAAACGGCACGCCAGCGTCTGCATTTCCGGGGAAGAGGGGATTTTCGGGAAATTTTGCATTTACGGCATCAAAAACCCCGAGAACGAGCGCCTGGGGGTTTATATTTTTTGGCATATATCAGCAGATTTTTGGTGGAGATGTCGTCGCAACCGCGCTTGTACGGCGCGAGGAACTGCACAAGCACGAAGTTGTATTGCTCGTAGCCTTCCGCGTCATGGCAGAGGTCGGCGACGTATTCGTTGCCCTTGCCGTCGGGGAAGTAGGGCGTCTTTTCATAGGGCGCCTTGGCAATGGCATAGAGCGAAGCGTGGCGGAGCGCTCTATCCCATTGCAGTTATGAAACCCCGCCGCTTTGAGCGCCCGTTTGATGGCGCGCAGGTTGGCTTGTTTTACAATTTCATTCAATTCTTCGATTTGCATGAAAATTCTCCGCGGCGACGTTCACTGCCATTTTTGACGATTGCTACCGCAGTCGCCTCCACCCACGATCCTGCGCAAAATTTGTACTTACTTACGTGGAAGGGCGAGGCAACTGCCTCGCCCTTCCACGTGGTGGAGCACCGCGTCTCAAAGTCGAACACGGTAAAATCGGCCATAGGGATCCCAAAAAAGATTTGCGTAGCAAATTTTGGGAAACGAGGCGCATTCTGCGACTCTTCAAAGGGGGCAGGCAAGGTTTTTCGCCCATCACGCCCGAGGGGGTATTGGGGAAAGTGATTTACTGAGGAGGGCGGTGGGAGCGGCGGAATTCGACGGGGGAGGAGCCCGTCGCTTTTTTGAAAAAGCGGGAAAAGTTGTGCGCGCTCTCGAAATTGAGGTAGAGGGCGACCTGCGCGACGGTGTACTGCGTCTCCAAAAGAAGTCGCTCCGCCTCGGCGGTTCGCTGTGCCGTGATGTAGTGTTTCAATGTGATGCCCTCCGTCCCGTGAAAGACGGCGGAGAGGTACTTCTCGTGATAGCCAAGTTCGCGGGCGACGTCGCGGACGCGGATCTCGGAAAAGCGGTGGAAGGAGACGAAATTTTTGATCTTCTCGCACAGCAATTTTTGGGGCGGGGCGCCCTCCTGCTCGCGCTCGCCGTGCCCGCGGGAAAGCTCACTGAGGATCTGCGTGGCGAGGTATTTCGAGCGGACGGAGCGGGGCTCTTCCGCCTCCGAGGCGAGGAGCATGGACGCCAAAACCCGCAGCGTTTGCGCGTTTTCGTAATTTCCCTGCGGCGGGAGCGAGACGCTTGCGG
>CANRIY010000162.1 GCA_947630775.1 uncultured Clostridia bacterium
ACAAGCTACGCAAAGGAGAGCTCGGCGTAGCTTGTTTTGTCTAAAACAAGCAAGATCTTCCCCGCCGTCCGCTCCGCAAAACGGACGGCGCACTCCCCCGACGGGCAAAAAGAAAACCCGCCGTCCGCTCCGTACTCTCTCCCATCCACGGGATTTTTCTTCGGTACGGTAACATCGGCGAGCAACATACATCACCTCATATCAAATTGAAAAGGCCCTGACGGCCGCACAGCCCGCATAGCCGACGGCGACGCCGAACACAAACATGCCGATCAAAATCAAAAGCGCACTCTTTACGCTTTCGCGCCCGCGGAAAAGGGCAAGATAGCCGAGCCCCGCGTTCGCCACCAATCCCCCGAGCAATCCGCCGAACCCGATGCCGCCGAGCGCGTAGACGTCCGCAAGCACGACGGACGAAGCGCAATTCGGGATGAGCCCGACGGCGGAACAAAGGAGCGGCTGGAACCAGTAGCCCGCCCCGCTCATGAATGCCCCGAGCTTTTCCGCGTCCGCGTCCGCGTTTCCCCCGCCCAGCCCGAAAAAGGCAAACCCGAACAGAAGATTCACAAGGAGCACGAACCCCGCGACTTCGAGCGCATGCAGAAGCGGCGAGAGGAAAAACAGGGTGAGATTGCTCTCGTGCTTGTGCTCGCAAACGGAAAGTTCGGCGCACTCGCAGCTCCCGTCCTCATGCGCATGTTCGCCCGCTTCCCCGACATGGTGGGCATCTTTTTCGTCCTCCGAGCGGAGTTCATGGACATGGTCGTGCTCTTCCTCATGAACGTGGACATGGGTATGCGATTCTTCGTGCACATGGACATGGTCTGCATGAACATGGTGCTCTGGAATGGGCAGCGGTTTTTTCGCCGCAAAGAGATCGATCAGATATCCCGCCCCGACGCCGAGCGCGAACTTGCTCAAAAGGAGCGCCAAAAGCGACCAGAGTTTGAGATCCCACGCCGCATTCGAAAGGAGAAGGACGAGGAGCCCCTCGTCGCTCGTAGCGACAAAGACGGCGACAAGCGTCCCGAGCGTCAGATGGCGGTGCGCATAGAGTTTTGCCGCCATTACCGAAAATCCGCACATGGGCACGAGTCCCGTCGCCGCACCGATGAGCGGCGCCGCTTTCCCCGAGAGAAGGCGGGAAGGATGCCCCATCCGCGTCTTGTGCTCCATGAGTTCGATCAGGATATACAGCAAAAGGAGGAACGGGAAAAGCTTCAACGTGTCCCAAAGTGCGTCCAAGATCACGTCATACCACATACTCGACCTCCTTTGAGTGTATCTTACATGCTTTCCCCGCAAAAGTCAACCGTTTTCATCTTGTAAACCGCAAAAAAGAGCGCCCGCGGGGCGGACGCTCTTTTGTACTTTGCTTATTCCTTCGGCTCTTCCTCAGGTTCCTTGGGTTCTTCGGCCTGTTCGGCAGGTTCCGCTTCGACGATCTGATTCGTCTCGGCGGCTTCCGCAGCCGCGCGCCTTGCGGCCATCTTTTCGTCGCGCCGCATCTGCTTCTTCATTTCCTTGGTGACAACGCGCGCCGCGTCGATCTGCGCCTTCATTTCCTGCGGCGTAGGAGGCACGAATGCCGCGCCCTCCGCGTTTTCGGGAATGACGTCGTAGTGCTCGTCGCGTTCGAGAAGGGTCGCCTCGGTGTAACCGTCGAACAGGTGGACGTGGCGGGCGTCGAAGGCAAGTTTGACGACCTGCCCGAGCTCGACCGTCGCACGGGAGGAGATCTTCGCGACCATCTGCGCCGCATTTTCGACGACGGAGGTCTTCTCGCTCTCATAGTCGAGGTCGCAGTAGATCTGCATCTCGGCGCCAAGCTTTTCGATGACGTCGATCTTGGCGGTAACGACGGTTTCGGGCGAGGTCGCGATGAACCTTTCGTCCTCGTGGATGTCCTCGGGACGGACGCCGAGCGTGACCGTCTTGCCCGTGTTCTTATACTCGTCAAGATTCTTGATGCGCTTCACCATCGTCTCGGGAAGAAGGATCCTGTTCCCGCCGATGAAGTTCACATAAATCTTCCCGTTCTCTTCCGTAATGGTGGATTCCTTGAAGAAATTCATCTGGGGCGTGCCGATGAAGCCCGCGACGAAGAGGTTGATGGGATAGTCATAGAGGTTCTGAGGGGTATCGACCTGCTGCATGAAGCCGTCCTTCATGACAACGATACGGGTACCCATCGTCATCGCCTCGATCTGGTCGTGCGTGACATAGATGAAGGTCGTGGCAAGGCGGACGTGGAGCTTACTGATCTCGGTACGCATTTGCGCACGGAGCTTCGCGTCGAGGTTAGACAGAGGTTCGTCGAGAAGGAAGACCTTGGGCTCACGGACGATGGTACGCCCGAGCGCGACACGCTGTCTCTGGCCGCCGGAAAGAGCCTTCGGCTTACGGGACAGATAATCGGTGATGCCGAGGATCTTTGCGGCTTCCTTGACGCGCCTGTCGATCTCGTCCTTCGCAATCTTGCGGAGTTTCAAGCCGAACGCCATGTTGTCGTAAACGGACATGTGGGGATAGAGTGCGTAGTTCTGGAAGACCATCGCGATGTCTCTGTCCTTGGGGACGACGTCGTTGACGAGTTTGTCGCCGATGTACAGTTCGCCCGAAGAGATCTCTTCGAGACCCGCGATCATGCGGAGCGTCGTGGACTTGCCGCAGCCCGAGGGGCCGACAAAGACCATAAATTCCTTATCCCTGATCTCGAGGCAGAAGTTGAACACCGCCTGATTGCCGCCGGGATAGATCTTGTTGATGCCTTTGAGTAAAAGACCGGACATAAATTTCCTCCCTGTTGATACAGATTTATATACTGTAATTTTACGAAATTCCGCGCCCTTTTTCAAGAGAAAAACCAACCAAACTTCCGACCCGTTTTTGTACAATTTGCACAAAATGGCACATTCAACAGGACGCGATTCGGAAGCATGCCCACCTCAGTCACCTGCGGTGACAGCTCCTCCTTAGGAGGAGCCATGAAGCCCCCTCCCAAGGGGAGGAGCGGCGTCATTCTCCTCAACAGCCCGATGGGCTGTGAGGGACGCCGCGACAGGAGGCGT
>CANRIY010000163.1 GCA_947630775.1 uncultured Clostridia bacterium
CGCCCGTGCCGCCCTCGACGCCCTCGTCGCCCCGGTCGAAGAGCAACTGGACGCCGAGGCAGATCCCGAGGAAGGGCAGCGCGTGCTCGCGGGCATATTGGCAGGCGACGATCATCCCCTCCACGCCTCTGACGCCGAAGCCGCCCGGGATAATGACCCCGTCGGCCCCGCCCAGCTGGCTCTTGACGTTCTTTTCGTTGAGTTTTTCGGTATCCACCCACGAGATCTCGACCTTTGCGTCCGATTCGTACCCGCCGTGGGCGAGCGCTTCGGCAACAGAGAGATACGCGTCGTGCAGGCGGACATATTTGCCGCAGAGCGCGATCTTGACCGTCTTACTGCGGGCGTGGATGCGGGAGAGCATTTCCTCCCAATCGGTGAGATCGATCGTCTTCGGATCGAGATGCAGGATCCTGCAGACGGTCGCGGAGAAATTGCTCCTCTCGAGCATCATGGGCGCTTCGTAAAGAATGGGCACCGTGAGATTTTCGATACAGCAATCGGGCTCCACGTTACAGAACATTGCGATCTTTTCGCGGATCTCCTGCGGCATCGGCTGATCGACGCGGGCGACGATGATATCGGGGAAAATGCCCATTCCTTGCAATTCCTTGACAGAATGCTGGGTCGGTTTGCTCTTGAATTCCTCGGAGCCCGAGATGAACGGGACGAGCGTCACGTGGATAAAACAGCAATTCTCCCTTCCGACCTCGCGGGCGACCTGACGGATCGCCTCGATAAAGGGCTGGGATTCGATATCGCCCGTCGTTCCGCCGATCTCGGTGATGACGATATCGGCACCCGCGGTCTTTCCCACCTGATAAATAAAGGATTTGATCTCGTTTGTGATGTGGGGAATGATCTGGACGGTCTGCCCGAGGTACTCCCCCGCCCTCTCCTTGTTGAGGACATTCCAGTACACCTTTCCCGTCGTCAGATTGGAGAATTTATTGAGATCCTCGTCGATGAATCTTTCGTAATGCCCGAGGTCGAGATCGGTCTCCGCGCCGTCCTCGGTGACGTAGACTTCCCCGTGCTGATAGGGACTCATGGTGCCGGGGTCGATATTGATATACGGATCGAGCTTTTGGGACGTAACTTTATAGCCGCGCATCCTGAGAAGTCTCCCAAGCGACGCGGCGGTGATTCCCTTTCCGAGTCCCGAGACGACTCCGCCCGTTACAAAGATATATTTCGTCATATTCTATCCTTCTTCGGAAGTTCAGACTTCCGCGACCCCCGTAAAAGAGATCTCGGCGGGGCCCGTCATCAAGACGTTTCCGCCCGTATATGTGACGGTGAGATCGCCGCCCTTCAGATGAACGGTGACTTCCCCCGCTTCGCAAAAGCCGTTTTGGATCGCCGCGACTGCCGCGGCGCATGCGCCCGTCCCGCACGCCAAGGTCTCCCCGCTCCCGCGCTCCCAGACGCGCATTTTCAGCTCATTTTCCGAAATGACACTCACAAATCCGGTATTGACCCGTTCGGGGAAGGCGGGATGGTTCTCAAACAGCGGACCGACCTTTTCAAGGCAGACGGTGGAAAGATCTTCGCAGAATACCACGCAGTGGGGATTCCCCATGGAGAGGCAGGTCACACTGTAGGTCTCTCCCCCGACGATCAGGGGATGGGAAAGGACGCACCTGCCCTCAAACAATGCGGGGATACGGTCGGGCGAAAAGGACGGCTTTCCCATATCCACGCGGAAGAGGTCCGCCCCGCCGCGAGACTTTTCTTTGATTGGTTCGATCCTCCTGATCCCCGCCCGCGTTTCCACGGTAATGACGTCTTTGCGGACGCCTTTGAAATCACAGAGGTATTTTGCGACGCACCTTACGGCGTTGCCGCACATCTTCCCCTCGCTCCCGTCGGCGTTGAACATGCGCATTTTCGCGTCCGCCTTTTTGCTCGGGAGAATGAGGACGATCCCGTCTCCCCCGACCGAACGGTGACGGTCGGTGAGCTTCACGGCAAGGCCGGAAGGCGCCCGAAGAGGGCGTTCGAAACAATCGAAAAAGAGGTAATCGTTGCCGATCCCGTGCATTTTTACAAACTGCAGCTTCATTCCATTTTGATATATTCGTCGCGTTCCGCCCCGACGGAGACATACGTAATTTTGCAGCCGCAGAGCTTTTCAAGCAGGCGGATATAATCAAGCGCCTCTTTGGGAAGATCGGAAACTTTGCGGCACTGCGAAATATCGCACCCCCACCCCTTGACCTTCTCAAAGACGGGCTTACATGCGGGGAGCACATCGGGATAGGGAAATTCATGCAAAATTTTCCCGTCCAGTTCGTACGCCGTGCAGATCTCGATCTCGTCATAGGCAGACAAAATATCGAGCTTGGTGAGCGCGATCTCGTCCGCCCCCTGACAGCGGATGCCGTAGCGGGAGGCGACAACGTCGAAAGGTCCGACCCGCCGCGGTCTCCCCGTCGCGGCGCCGTATTCGCCGCCCGCCTTGCGGAGACGGTCCGCCTTCTCCCCGAAATATTCGGCGGTGAACGGGCCTTCCCCCACGCAGGTCGAATACGCCTTCATGATGCCGATGGACTGATCGAGTTTGAGATTGGGCACCCCCGCGCCGATGGGCGCATAGGATGCGATCGTCGAAGAACTCGACGTATAGGGCAGAATGCCGTAGTCTACGTCGCGAAGGGCGCCGAGCTGGGCTTCGAACATGATTTTCTTGCCCGCCCTGTGCGCTTCATCGAGATACGCTCCCGTATCGCAGATAAATTCTTTCAGAGGCTCTCCGTACGTCTTGAAATACTCCATGATCTCCTCTGCCGTGACGGGTTCGTGATGATATCCCCCCGCAACGGTGAGGTTTTTCCACTCCGCAACGTCCTTGATCTTCTCCCAAAGGGTCTCGGAATGCAGGAGTTCCCCCATGCGAAAACTTTTTTTCATATAGCGGTCCGCATAGGCGGGCGCGATGCCGCGGCGGGTGGAACCGAATTTCTTCCCCGCAAGACGGTCCTCTTCGAGGCAGTCAAGAA
>CANRIY010000164.1 GCA_947630775.1 uncultured Clostridia bacterium
CTGTCCCCCTATCCCTCACGCATATAACTCTGTCATTTGAACCATCCTCTTTTGTTCCATTATATTGCACCAGTTTCGAGACAACTGTACAAAGTCCGATGAGTAATTCCGCGAAGGATCCCGAAGTACGAAGTCCGAACTTTCATCCTCGGGATTCTTCGCGCTGTAAGGGCGACGGCGCTTCAGAATGACGCGCTATCCCTTGGCGCCCCTCTCAGGGGAGCTGTCACGAAGTGACTGAGGGGTTCTCAAAAACCCTATTACATCACTTTGATTTTTTTCTTAGGCAAAAATTTCAGGAAGAAGGCGCGGAGATCGAACAGCTTGAAAAGGGTCAAAACGGCCGCTTCCAGCGCGAGCAGGACAAGGATCGTGATCGTAAGCGCGGGAACATAACTCAAATACCGCATGAGGACCATGCGCAAAAGCACGCCGCAAACGGTGACGGGGAACGTCGCAAGGGCAAGTTTCAGGATATATTTGCCCGAACGCAGTTTTCCCGTCTTTTTTTGTAACAAAAAGAGGGAGAAGAGGGCGCAGAGCACGTAGTCGCACGCCATGCCGACGAGGAGCGCCCCGCTTCCAAGGAATTGCGGCAGGATCCAGACGCAGAGGAGCATCGAAAGAGACCCGAGCATAAAGACAAAGAGGGTCTGCCGTTCGCAGCCGAGGGAGTTGAGAAGGCTCGTCGAGATCATCGTGAGGCTCATGGGAATGAGGATGAGCGCGCTTCTCACGATCATTTTCCCGCTCTCGGCATTGGAGTAGAGCAGAACGCCCACGCCCTCGCCGCAGGCGATGAAGAAGGGGATGAGCATGCAGGCGATGAGGAGCGTCGCGTTGAGCGCCTTTTCGACGAGCGCGGAGACCTTCTCCTTTTCCCCCTTATAGAAGCATTCGGAGAGCTCCGGCACGAGTACGAGGGCGATGGAGCCGATGAGCGAGGAGGGGATCATGAGCACGGGCATCACCATGCCGTAGACGACGCCGTATTCCGCCATGGCGCGTGCGGAGGAGTACCCCGCCGTCATGAGACGCATGGGGAAGAGAACGGAGATGAACGAGGACATGAGCGAGGAGGAAGTGCGCATTGCCGTGACGGGCAGGGAGGCTTTCAGAAGGGGGAGCAGTTCCCCGCGCGGCGACGCGAGCCGCCCGCCCCGCACGAAGAAGTAGACGGAGGCGATCGTAAAGGAGCAAAGATAGGAAATGAGCACGGCGATCGCCGCCTTGTTGACGTCCGCCGCCCCCGTCGAGAAGACGATGAGAAGGAGCACGCCCGTAAAGATCATCACGATCTCCTCGATGAGTTCGATGAGGGAATAGGCGAAAAAGCGCTTGTTTCCCCAAAAACTGCCGCGGATGATGGCGTAAACCGACGTAAAGGAGAGCCCTATGAGGAAGATATAAAAGACGTCGGCGCATCTCGGGTCCGAAAAGACGTTCGAGAAGGGTTTTCTCAAGAGAAACAAGAGGATCGTGAGCGGTACGCTGAAAAGGAGCGTGATGAGCATGGCGGCAGTCGTCGCAGCATACTCTCCCCGCTTGTAGCGGTGTGCGCGGTGCTTGGAGATCACGCGGGACAGGGTGATGGGCAGCCCCGAGGAGCAGACCGTGAGAAAGACGGCGAAGACCGTCAGGGAGACTTGGTAGATCCCCAACCCCTCGGGCCCGAGGGTGCGGGAGAGAATGATGCGGTAGAGGAATCCGAGCCCGTGTTCGAGCGCGGAAAAGACGGTGACGACCGCCGCCGTACGGTACAAGTTCATGTTGTATTCTATTGTTTTCGTCACCGATTTATGAGCGCACGCATAGGATGGCGCATGGAACTTATCTCTTCCCGTCCCGCCTTTTACCGCGTCAAGGGGGGACAGACGCTCTCTATGGTTGCCCAAGCCTTCCGCGTTCCCCTGCCCCTTCTTTGCAAAGAAAACGCCCTCTGCGGAGAGGTTTCGGCGGGGCAGGTGCTCTCCGTCCCCGCACCCCGCGGCAATGCGTACTGCGTGCGGGGCGGCGAGAGAAAGGCGCTCCTGTGCGGTTCGGAGGAACAGTTCGAAAGAGTCAACGGCACGTCCGCCCTCTATATCGGGCAGACTGTGTATCTCTCTTAAGCGAACACATCTTTTCTTTGCCGCATACAATGCAATAGACCGAATACGGTTTACGGAGGAAACAAATGTCATTTTTTTCGAATTTTTCATCTGACCACTGCCCCGGGACGATCTCGGGTAATCCGCTCAGCGGACTGAACGAGAAGGTGTGCATCCAGGCGGAGAAAATTTTCGATGCGGGCATCATCCAGACCCGTCTTGAAAACTACAATATCCCCCTTACGGATCTCACTCCCCCCAATCCTACATATCCTCTCACTTTTGTAAGCGCCCGCTCCGTGACGAGCACGGGCATCGTCTCCGATCTCTCCGTCGAGCGGCAGGCGGAAGGCTGCCTCGCCCGCGTACAGGCGACGGTCACCGTGCCCCTCGAAGTCGTCTACATGGACGCAAACGGGGTGGAGGGCAGAGCGACGAGCAATCTCGTATTGAGCGAGGACGTTCTGATGTATGTACCGCCCGCATCCGTCATCCCCTTCACGGTGACGAGCGTGGCGTCCTGCGTCTCCCCGGACGGAACGTTCGATGCGGCCACGAACTCTTTCAACATCAGCGCGTGCGTCACCGTCATTCTGAAAGTGGCGATGCAGGTGGAACTTCTCGTTCCCAGCTATGGCTACTGCGCCATCCCGCCCGCACAGGAGTATTCGCAGGAAGTCTGTTCGGGCTTCTTCGAACTGCCTCTCTACCCGCAGGGCAGGGCGTGCAGTAAGAAATAAGGTATCACTTCTACGGAACAGGAAAAAACCGACAGCTCGCTGTCGGTTTTTTGTGTTTGATGTACTCTCTTGCCTTCCCCTCGAGGGGAAGGATCCGCCGCAGACGTCCGCCCCCAAGGCCTCCCCCTTCGGGGGGGAGGCTCCGCCGCAGGCGGTGGTGGGGGGGATGGC
>CANRIY010000165.1 GCA_947630775.1 uncultured Clostridia bacterium
GCGTAAAGTTTTTTATCCGCAGGGGCAAATTGCCGCGACTGCCCGACGATCGCGAGCCCGACGTCGTTGACCTGTTTGATGAACTCCTCTTCGGAAAGCGTCGTGCGGAATCCTTCGATCGCTTCTAACTTATCGACAGTGCCGCCCGTGTGTCCGAGCCCTCTGCCGCTCATCTTTGCGACTTTGACGCCGAGCGACGCCACGATGGGCGCGACGACGAGGCTCGTCTTGTCCCCCACGCCGCCCGTGGAGTGCTTGTCGGCGCGGATCCCGCCGATCGCAGAGAAATTTAGCCGTTCGCCCGAATCGCGCACGGCGAAGGTGAGATCGCAGGTCTCCCGCACCGTCATGCCGCGGAAATAGATCGCCATGCAGAGCGCGGAGATCTGATAATCGGGGATGGAACCGTCCGTCACGCCGCCGATAAAGTATTGGATCTCCTCTGTCGAAAGCTCTCCGCCGTCCCGCTTCTTCTTGATGATGTCGTACATTCTCATGATGTTGCCCCCTAACCTTTAAGCCCAGCCTGCCTCGGAGATGAACTCCGCAAGGATATCTCTTGCATACGTCTCATTGTCGAGACGGGCAACTTCTTCTATATTGTTCCAAGAGTAGTATGCCGTATACGTATCTACAATAATATAGTAGTACTGGCTGTCACTTACGGATGAGGACGAAATTCCGCCCGGAGTGTAAACATGATAGCTCGAACTCGTCGATCCCAAGAACTTCCTCTTCAGATCGGAGCCGCGGATCCTGCCGAGGACGATCGCATTGTCGAAGGGAAGCAGGGAATACAGATCCGCATAGGTGACGGCGCCCGCCGAAAGATCGTAGGGACTGCGGGTCTTGAGCGAGCCGCCCGCCGCAACGATCGTATACTCATCGCCCCATGTCTCTACGCCCTTTTCATAATAGAGTTTTGCGACGCAGTCGCCGATCTCGTCGTCTGTTCTGTAAGTCGCATTGACGCCGAGGATCTTCCCGTAGGGGTCTTCCCCGGGGAAATATTTGGAATAGAGCTCCCCGACGAAAGGATCGTCGGATGCGCTTGAATAGGAGGACGCGGAAATCAGGCGGGGCTTGATTTCAAACTCCTCCGTGGCGGTATTATAGGTGACGTCGGCACAGCTGATGTATCTGTTCTCGCTCGACGCCTGCATATGGTAGACGCCGTATTCGTCTTTCAGGATATACCGCTGATGAGTGTGCCCCTCGAATACCAGATCGACATACCCGTCTGAAAGGCTCGAATCGTACCATCCCATACTCAAATCCGTAACAGAATTGACGCCCGAGGAAGAGAATCCCGACCCGCCGTCGTGGATGGAATAGACGATGAGATCGCACCCCTCTTCCTGTCTGAGCCTCGTCGCCTCGTTTTTGACGAGCGAGGTGAGCTTGCTCCCCGTCGCAAAAGAGAGTCCCGTCTGGAATTCCCCCGAAATGGAGCTGAGGCAATTGCCGATCGCGCCGATGATGCCGATCTTTACGCCGCCCCGTTCAACGGTCGTGGACGCCTTGCAGTAGTCGGGCGTCCTTCCGTTGTAGGTGACGTTGATCGCAAGGAAGGGAAATTCCGCAAGCTCGCTGTTCGGGGTGAGAATGTCGGGCCCCCAATCGAACTCGTGGTTGCCGAGGGTCATGGAGACGAATCCCGCCTCGTTCATCCACTCCGTCATGAGCTGTCCCTTATTGGAAGAGGATTCGACCGAGCCCTGCCACATATCCCCCGAGGAGAGCAAAATTTCCTCGCGGGCGGGATCGGCGTACAGATCTTTGAGATAGGTCGTGAACTCGTCGAGCCCCGGCTGGGTGCTTGTGTCCTTAAATTTGCCGTGCAGATCGTTGACGGCATAGAAGGAAAGTTCTGCAATAACGCTTTCCCTGCAAACATCGCACAGTCCGTCCGAATTGACGTCGCTGTGTTCGTGCTCCTGCACGCTCCCTGCGTGATAGGTCATTGGAGCGGAGAAATCGCTGTCGAGATACCCCTCTTCTACGCTGACGGCTTTCACGCGGATGGCTTGCCCGTCCGAAAGCTGCACACTGCATTCTTCCGTAAAGTGCTCTTCGCCGCCGTCGATCGTATAAACGTAGTAGTTCGCATGCGGATCCGCACTCCAGACGGCAAGCCCGTCGGCGCCCACGGCGACCGTCGGCGGAGATAATTTCGACGGATCCCCGCCTTTATGATAAGTCTTGGGTTCGGAATACGGGCTGTCCTTGTAGTCCTTAGAGCCGCTGACGGCTTTCACGCGGATGGTCTGCCCGTCCGAAAGCTGAACGGAGCGCTCCTCCGTCTGCGTCGCTTCCCCGCCGTCGACCGTATAGAGATAATGGGAAGCGTCCCCGATCTCGTCCCATGTTGCGACGCCCTCCGCGTCGATGACGACTTCGGGCGGGCGGAGTGCCTTTTTACTTCCGCCGAGGCTGAAATCGCACCCGGAGAGCACTGCACAGAACATGAGCACTGCAATAAGGATTGAGAGTATCTTTTTCGGATATCTTTTCATACGATTATAAATCTTTGGACGTAAACGTATACGGCAGAAGCATTCCGAGCGTAAACGCTTGATAGTGTTCTTCGTTTCCCAGTAAAATTTTGAAATCCTTCGGGCAGAATTCCGCGATCACCTGCCTGCAAATGCCGCAGGGAGCGCAGAAATCGGAAGTTTCCCCCTCTTTTCCGCCGACGATCGCGAGAGCCGCAAACTCGCGCTCTCCTTCGCTCACGGCCTTGAAGATCGCCGTCCGCTCCGCACAGTTGCCCGCGGGATAAGAGGCGTTTTCGATGTTGCAGCCCGTATACACTTTGCCGCTCTTTGTGAGGAGCGCCGCCCCCACGCGGAAGTGCGAATAAGGCGAATAAGAGTATTCCCGCGCCTTTTGCGCCGCTTTCATGAGTTCAAGATCGGTCATTTCCGCACCGCCTTCCAAAAACTTTCCCCGCTTGTCGACTCTTGCGGAACACCGAACGATTCGAGCACGGTCGCGGA
>CANRIY010000166.1 GCA_947630775.1 uncultured Clostridia bacterium
CTGTTCTTCATCGAGGATGAGAAGCCCCAAATCGTGAAATTTCACGTCCTGCGAGAGGAGCCTGTGCGTGCCGACGATGAGATCGATCTCCCCTCTTGCAAGCGCAGAAAGGGTTATGGAAAGTTCCTTGTCGGTGCGGAAACGGTTGAGGCAGGCGACGCGCACGCCGAAATCCTTCATGCGGGCGAGGGCGGTCTGATAATGCTGTTCGGAGAGCACCGTGCTCGGGCACATAAGCGCAACCTGCCGCCCCGCGAGGATACACAGATACGCCGCGCGGAGGGCGACTTCCGTCTTTCCGAAGCCGACGTCCCCGACGAGCAGCCGGTCCATGACCTTGTCGGAGCACATATCCGCGCGGATCTCTTCGAACGAAGTCGTCTGGTCGGGAGTATCCTCATAGGGGAAGGCGGCGATAAACTCGTCCATCATCTCGGGATAGTCGGGGAAGACATACCCGACCTTCTCCTGCCGCTCCGCATAGAGCGCCTTGAGATCGAACGCCATCTTTTTAAGGCTCGCGCGCACGCGCGCCTTGACCCGTTCGAACTCCCCGCCGCCGATCTTGGAGAGAGAGGGATCTTCCCCGCCCATGTATTTGGACAGGATATCCATATTCTCCACGGGAACGTACAGCATGTCCCCGTCCTTATATTCGAGCGCGATGTATTCCTTGGTGCCGTCCGTCGTCTCGATCTTTTTCGTGCCCGTGATCCGCCCGACGCCGTACGTCTCGTGCACGGCATAATCCCCCACCTCGGGCGCGACGAAGAGATCCCCCCTCTTCTTTTTGATGCGCCGCTCCTTGACCGCCTTAGTGAACATATCCCCCGTGCCGATGACGGCGAGCTTACACGAGTGTACCAAAAAGCCGTGGTCGAGGGTTTCGGGAAGGAGCATGACGCCCATGCACTGTTCAAGGCTCTCCCGCAGAGGGGCGAAGGGCAACGCATACTGGGAGAGCTCCTCTTTGAGCTTTTCCGCCCGCTCGGCGCCCCCGCACCAGAGCATGACGCGGTAGCCCGTCTGCATCCACGCTTTGATATCGGCGGCGAGATCGGGCAGGGAGTTGAGATACCGCCGCACAGGAGTGGACGAGACGTTTACGATCTTCATGGGATTGGTGAGAAAGGGATCCCCCATGAAGGTCTGGAGCGTCAGCGTGCGGAAGCCCGTGAGCGAAGAAATGTGTTCGTAGGGAATATATTGTTCTGCGGAGCAAGGAAGCGCTTCACCCCCCTCAAGCAGGAGACGGCCCCGTTCCGCATGCTCGCGGTAGAGCCCGTCGAGCTTATCGTGGACGAGCTTTCCCTCATCCAAAATGACAAGGGCGTCCCCCATGCAGTCACGCAAAAACTCCCCCGTCCCCTCGAGGAGGGGGAGCAGAAAATCGGATGTATAGCCGCCTGCGGCGATCTCTTCACAGACCTGCTGCATGCGTGCGCGGGCGGGGGCGGGAAGGCGATGGAGCTGTCCGCCGATCTTTTGGGCGAGGCGGGGCTCTTCACCCTCCGCAAGAAGGGCGTCCGTCGCCGCGACGATGTCGATCGAGAGGAGCTTTTCGTACCGTTCCCCCGTCTCCTCATCGTAGGGCTTGATCGCCTCAACCTCGTCCCCGAAAAAGTCCACGCGGACGGGGTGAAGCGCGTTGATCGCCCAGATGTCGAGGATATCCCCGCGCACGGAAAACGCTCCCCTGCCGTCCACAGAGTACTCCCGCGCATACCCCGCACGGGCGAGCGCTTCGACGAGGGCGCGCATGTCCGTCTCCTTGCCGACCTCTAAATGAAACGCCCCGATGTGCTTCGGGACGAGCTGGACGAGCGCCTCCGCATCGCAGACGAGGATCTCCGCCCCGTTCTGCCACTCCGCAAGGGCGGTGAGACGCTTGTAGAGGGCGTCCTTCGAGCCTGCGCGGCGGTACAGGAGCACCTCGTCCTTGGCGGGAAGAAGGACGGTCTTCTTTTTTGTGAGCGCGGAAATGGCGTCGAACGCCCGTTTTGCCGTGAGCGCGTCCGCCGCAAGATAGACCGCACGCCCCTGCGTGAGGGCGGCGATCAGATATTTTTGGGGATCGGAGACGCCGAACACGGCGGTGGGCACGCCTTGCGACACGCTTTCGCCGATTTCCGCGTACGTCCCCCCCAAATTTTCATAGGAAAAAAAGCTCATCCGTTATATTTCGTCATGACGCGCTCGAAGTCCTCGCCCGAAGCGAGCGCGATCGCCGCCTCCGCCGCCCGTTTCGACGCCGCGGAAAACAGGTCGTAATCTTCCCTTCTCACCTCCGACAAAACATAGTTGATGAGAGGGATGTCGACCGCCTCGTCGCGGATCCCGATGCGGATGCGGGCAAATTCCGAGTATCCGAGTTCGGCGATGACCGAGCGCATTCCGTTATGCGTGCCCGCGCTGCCCGAGGGACGGATGCGGACATGCCCCTTGGGAAGATCGTAATCGTCGTAGATGACGATGAGTTCCTTGGGCGAGATCTTGTACTTCGCCGCGAGCTGTTTGACGCTTCTGCCCGAGGCGTTCATATAGGTGAGGGGGCGGGCGATGATGACCTTTTCGCCGCCGAGATACCCCTCCGCGACGCTTGCCTCGCATTCCCTCTTCTTGAATTTGACATGCAGAGCCTCCGCGACGTCCCCCGCCGCGAGAAAGCCCATGTTGTGAAATGTTTTCGCGTATTTTTCCTCGGGATTCCCGAGTCCGACGATGAGATACATAGTTTCTCCATTTTGATATCGCTTGAAACGCCGCCGCGCCCCCGCGTCATACCCAGTTCCTCGGCTCCCCCTCGAGGGGGAGCTGTCGCGCGCCCTTGCGCGACTGAGGGGGTGTCGTTCGGTTCCCATGAGGGCGTTCCCGATTACTTCATGGTGAGCTTGTCGCCCCGCCCGCACTTCTTTTGTGCTACTAAGGGCGGCACGAGGAGCATAAGCGACGAAGTA
>CANRIY010000167.1 GCA_947630775.1 uncultured Clostridia bacterium
TGATCTTGGAAAAGTAGGGCTCGTCGTCCTTATAGGGGGTAAGATAGTCGGTGATCCCGCACGGGTCCCCCGTCTTGCTGCCGATGAGCGCCCCCTCTTTTTTATAGTTGAGAAGGAGCAGCACGGCGATCCCCGCAATGCCGCCGACGATCATGAGAATGGAAGTCACGAACGACCACGGCACGCCGCCGCCGCTCAGAATATACTTGGGGTCCCGCAGGGGTTCCATGACCGAGCGGGTCAAACCGTACCAGACGAAATAGGAGAGCGCGAGCACGCCGTTGGGCTTCTTGTTCCAGAACCACGCGCCCGAGAAGAGAAGCCCGAACCCGATGAGGTTGAGGAGCATTTCATAGAAGAAGAACGCATAGTGCCATTCGGCGTTCGGGTCCGAGAATGCGCCGACGCCCGTCGGCGAGATGGAACTGACGGGCACCGCGAAGGGGAACCACTTCATCCCGTCGCTTGCGACCTTCCCGCCGTACACTTCCATATTGAAGAAATTTCCCCATCTGCCGAGCGCCTGCGCCAAGAGAATGGTGACGACGACGCAGTCCGCCGCACGGAAGAAATTCACCTTCTTGACGAGGCAGACGACGAGCCCCGCGCCGATCCCGCCGATGACGCCGCCGATGACGGAGAGTCCGCCGCTGCGGATACTCTCCCACGAGAGCCACTGGGTAATGTTCATGCCGTCCGTAATGCAGTAATAGAGCCGTGCACAGATGAGCGCAGACGGAATGCAGATGATGAAGAGCGTGAAGATAAAGTCCGAAGACATGTTCCGCCGCTTCATCAAGAGCGCAGAGAGAAATGTGCAGAGAAGGATCCCGCTGACGATGCAGATCGCATAATAATAGATCTCAAAGCCGAAGAGGATGATCCCCCTCTCGTTTGCGCCGAACATGACCTTGTCGGCAAGAAGAGTTAGCATAACGCCCTCCTTATAGGGTTTTTATATTTCGTTTGTTTTTCGTTGAATTTGTTTTTTCGTCTGCGCTCTTTCGCGCATGCTCAAAAACAAAAAGGCAAGGAATTTGGAACTCGCCCCACCCCCTTAGTCCCCCTCCCACGGAGGGGGCTACATGGCGCCGCGACTCCCCTCCCATGGAGGGGGCTACATGGCGCCGCGACTCCCCTCCCACGGAGGGAGCAAGACCTGCCCCCTTTGAAGGGGGCGGGTGACGCGCGTAGCGCGTCAGGTGGGGGTTGCCTTGGCGCCCCTCTTAGGGGAGCTGTCACCGCAGGTGACTGAGGTGGGCACCTTAGCTCCCCCTTTTAGGGGAGCCGAGAAACCGCAAAAAAGCCACCGCGGCCGATTTTCATAATATTACTCGAAGCGGAGCCGAAGCGGCTTGACCGCCCCGAGAATGGGCACGGCGATAAAGAGCAGGACATAGTTCACCGCGCTGTTGATGAGCTGTCCCATAAAGACGAGGCGGACGAGCGCATACGTCCAGTAGAGGTTGACGCCGCCGAAGTGGTCGGCAATGTAGCCGAGCGCCTTCTGTGAGAACCCGACGCGGGTGTAGTAAAAATACATTCCCGTCGTGTTGATTCCCACCGAACAGACGAAAAGGGTCAAAAGGCAGATGATGGCGAGTTTCAGATAGACGTTCCCCTTGAAGTGCATGGGAAGTTTCATGACGCAGCCCGCGATGAAACTCATCATGGCGACGGAGAGCCCCACCCACGGCATGTAGAGAAAGCCGCCAGAATTGACGAGGAAGCCGATGGCGTCCCCCAAAAAGACGGCGACGAACCCGTAGACGGGCCCGAGGATCATCCCCGTGAGAATGCTCGCGAACACCGTGAAGGAGAACTGGACGTCGCCGAATTTGATCTCAAAGAAGTTGACGGCAATGCAGAGGGCGGTGAGCACGGCGATATAGGCGAGCTGGCGGGCGTCCGAGAGCCCGAGCATGAGGTCGGAATAGAAGAACCGTTTCCATCTTCCCGCTTTCTTTACGTTTGTGTCGGCCATTTTCCCCTCCTTTGCCATAATCGTTTCGTCCAAAATCATACCACATCGGCCCGCAAAAATCAACTTTTTTACATACATTTTCCGCTATGCGGAAAACTATTCTCATGACGCTCGTCATCATCCGTACCGCAATCATCTTCATCACCCTGCTCATCATCATGCGGCTCATGGGAAAACGCCAGATCGGCGAAATGCAGCCCTTCGAGCTCGTCATCACACTGCTCATCGCCGAGCTCGCCTGTATCCCCATGGCGGACACGTCCATTCCGCTTCTCTACGGGATCATCTCGGTCGTCACCATCTACGTGCTTCACGAGATCGTGACACTGCTCGATTTGAAAGTCAAGCCGCTCAAATCCTTCATCAGCGGAAAACCGAGCCTCGTGATGAACAAAAACGGGATCGACGACTACCAGTTGAAGCGCAACAATCTTGACGTGAGCGACCTCATCGAATCGCTCCGCACGGCGGGGTATTTTTCGCTCGACTGCATCGACTACGCCCTCTATGAGTCGAACGGCACCTTTTCCGCGCTCCCGAAGGAGAACTACGAGGAGATGCAGAACTCTCTCCCGCTCGTCATCATCGACAATGGAAAATATGACGAAAAAAATCTCGAGCTCACGGGGCTCGGACAGGCGTTTTTCGACGATATCCTGCAAAAACGAGGGGTGAAGAAAGTGAAGCGCGTGCTCGTTTTAACCGCAGACGGCAGAGGGAAAATGTATTTGCAGCAAAAGGGCGAAAAATTCGAGACCTTCACGGTATCTTACCCCGACGGCAAGACATGGTAGGCAGGTTTTTGGTATATGGGCGGACATGGTATGGCCCTCCGCATTATTGCCCCTCATCCCGAGCCCCGTAAGGGGCGAGTGGATCCCCTCGTAAGTACGGACGCCCGTGGGTCTATGAGATCCGCTCGGCTTCGC
>CANRIY010000168.1 GCA_947630775.1 uncultured Clostridia bacterium
CGCCATCAAAAGGCGGGGGATCCGCCCCGCAAGGCATGCGGAGAGGCAGATCACCCCTTCCGTGTGCTCTTTCAGAACGGTATAATCGATGCGCGGGCGGTAATAGTAGCCGTCCACATAGGCGAGCGAATCGAGCTGGACGAGGTTGATGTACCCCGCCTTGTTCTTGGCAAGAAGGATGAGATGATCCGCCTTTTGGTCGATATGCTGCCTGTAATCGTCTACAACGTAAAATTCACACCCGATGATCGCCTTGATCTTGTTTTTTTTGCACTTCTCCGCAAAACGGAGAGATGTATACATATTGCCGTGGTCGGTGACGGCGACGGCTGAAATTCCGTTTTCCTTGCAATGGCGCACGAGGTCGTCCACTTTGACGGCGCCGTCGAGCAGACTGTACTCCGTATGGAGATGAAGATGGACAAAATCCGTCATATGTTCCTCCTCAATCCTTGAAACGCTCGGTGAGCCGTCTCAATCTGTGGCTGAGCCCCCCTTTCGAGATCGACAGAAGTTCTGCGAGCTCCTGCAGGGAGAGCGTCGGGTGTTCGATGCGGGCGAGCGCCGTCTCTTTGAGCGGAGAAGGGAGCGAACTGAGCTTTTCCCTGTTTTCGACGAAGAGCCGCACCTGTTCCGCACTGGCGGTAAGCGAGCGGTCGACATTGCCCGCCGTGCAGTTTTCGACGCGGTTGCGGCGGTTGCTTTCCTCCCGTGCGGCGGAGACTTGCTCGAGCGTCTTTAACGAAGAAGCCGCTTCCATCACCGAAAGAAAATCGCCGATCCCCTCCCTGCTCTTACAGTAGACGACGCTCTTTTCGCCCCGCCGTACCTTGCCGCCGAAGAGCTGGAAGCCGTCGAGAAGTCCCAAAAACAGCTCGGCGTCCCCGTCGTCGGGAAAGACAAATTCGAGATGATACCCCGTCTTGGCGCCGCCGCGGGGCAGCGTACAGCTTCCGCCCCCGAGATATGCCCCTTTCAGAAAGGAGAGCGCGCAGTCCTGCGCGTCGAGCGGCTGAGAAAAGATCTCTTCCGCATACCCCGCCGCTTGTTCGCCGAGACAGGAAAAGGTCAGCTTGTCCCTGCCGTGTTTGGGATCGCGCGCCGCGGCGGTCAGCGTCATTCTTGCGCCGAAGCACTTCTCCGCAACTTCCAGAAGATAGGCGGCGACGTCCTCGTTCTCGCTCGTAAAAGAGAACCCGTCATCCTGCCGCTCCCCGCATGTTCTGAGAACAGCGGAAAGGAGCGCAAGGCGGCAAGCGCGGCTCTTGGGCGCGGTTTTCATGATCTCCCGCTTGATTTCCGTCGTAAAATTCATGATAAATGTTTTTTGAACTCCGCAAAGCGGAAGACGGGCAGTCTCCCGCCGATGTTATCGATCCTGTCGAGCGGCACGCCCACCCGCTTGATCTGCTCTTCCGCGAGCGTCGTCTCGCCGATCCTGTCGATGCGGTGCGCGTCCGAATTGATGACGAAGCGGACGCCCGTCTGCACGACTTTGTCGAGCTCGTCGTCGGTCAAATGCTGTTTTTTGGAACTGATCTCGATATATGTGCCGTAGTCGCGGCAGCATTTCGCGACTTCCGTAACGTCCGAAAAGCATTGAAAATTGAGATGCGTCAAGATATCGACGGGATTCTTTTCGATCGTATTGATATATGCCTGCGTCGTATATTTGATGAGGGAAGCAGAGGGCTTTAAGTGAAGCTGTGTGAGCCACCACCCCCGCCAGCCGATCTTACGGTCGGAATAAGTCTCATACCGCGCCATCACATGCACGCCCGCAAGGAAGATATCGAAAACCCGATAATCTTCTTCCGTAAAATCGGTCAGACCCGACACACCGCGGATATTGCACTCCATCCCCGCAAGCACTCTGATCCCCGTCGCCTGTTCCGCCTCACGGCAATCCTTCAGAAGGCTCGGCGTCTCCTTTCTCTTCACGCCGAACATGGCATGCGAAAAGCCGTGGTCGGTGATCGCGACTGCGGAAAGTCCCAGCTCCTTCGCCCGCTCCGCATTCTCCATCACCGTATTTTTTCCATGAGAATAAAGCGTATGCGTATGATAATCTGCCGTAAGTTTCATAGGAACTCCTATTCGGGCATTGCCCGTTATGTATGAGCGTCAAATGTCAACCGTCTGATCTCTTCCCGCAAGGAAATGCCCGTTTTCGCGCGGACTTCCTCCCTGACGCGGCCGATGAGCGCGGCCACATCTGCGGCCGTTCCGCCCTCGTTGATGATAAAATTCGCATGCACTTCTGAGACGCGTGCGCCGCCCTCCCGTAGACCCTTGAGCCCGCAAGCTTCGATGAGTTCTCCCGCGGATCTCCCTTTAGGATTGACGAAAGTGCACCCCATGCTCCTGCCCTTGGGAAGGGACTTCCGCCTCGCGCGATAGCGCGCCGTATTCGCCGCGATCTTTTCCTTTGAAGCGGGTTCGGCACGGAAGAGCGCCCCGACGACGAGATCCCCTCCTGAAAGACGCTCGTTTTCTCTCCGAACGCGCACATTTCAAGCGGAAAACTGCGGATCTTCCCCTTTTGTACGGCAAGGACGCGGACAGCAACGTCGGAAATGTGCCATCCCGGGACGCCCGCGTTCATCGTGACCGCGCCGCCGACCGTCATGGGGATCCCCGTAAAGGGCTCGAACCCGCCGACGCCGTTCTCACGCGCGAATCGGCAGAGTGCGCCGCCCGTGACCCCCGCGCCCGCGAAGATGCAGTTGCCGCCCAACAAGAGCGCGGTGAGGCGGTCGGTCCGTATGAGCGCCCCGTCGATATCCTCATCCCCGGGAAGAGTATTCGCCCCCGCGCCGAGGAAGGCATACGAAATGCCGCTCTTTGAAAGGAAAGCGAGAAGTTCGGAAGCCTCTTCTGCGTCCGACGGGCTCGCAGAGACCGC
>CANRIY010000169.1 GCA_947630775.1 uncultured Clostridia bacterium
GTTCCTCTCCAACTTCTCGTGGAACTGGCACTTCCTGCCCGAGGAGATCGAGTACGAGGGAGAGACCATTCTCGCGAACCTTCACACCGATCAGAGCATTTTGGGCTCGCTCGGCATGCTCATCCAGCCCATCTTTACCCCGCTCGGCTTCGGCTCGCAGCTCGAAGCATTCGGCTGGGTATTCGCGGTCGCGGCGATCACGGGACTCGTTGCAAAAGAGAACGTCATTGCGACCTTCGGCACCCTCGCGGCGTGCGTTGCGGGCAGCTATATCGCAACGGAGGACGGCGTCGCGGAGGCAGTCAGAATGATCGACGCCACGGGCATTACGATCCCCGCGCTCATTTCGTTCATTGCCTTCAACATGGTGACCATTCCCTGCTTTGCGGCTTGCGCCACGGCAAAGGCGGAACTTCCCAAGGGCAAGTTCAAATGGACGCTCCTCTTCTGGCTCGCAACGAGCTATGTGGTCGGTACGGTCATCTATCTCGTGGGTTCGTGGTGGTGGACGCTTTTCCCCGTCCTCGCAGTCGCAGCGGCCGCTGTAACGGGAATCTGGCTGTGGAATAAAAAACACCCCTTGGCGGAAAATATGGCACCCATGTCCGAGACAGAAGCACAGAAAGAGGCCGCGGCAAGCGACGGAGGCGAATCATGAGTTGGTGGGAAATTCTCATCATCATTGCGGCGGCGGCATTCGTAATTGGGGTGATCGTCGCGGCGGTCATCCGTAAGAAACAGGGAAAGACCTGCTGTTCGGACTGCGGCGGAAATTGCTCCTGCTGTTGTTCAAAGCAGAAAAAGCCCGGGCACGACCAAAAATAAGACCATCCATACGATCTCCATAAATCTTCATAGACGCCCTTCTTCGGAAGGGCGTCTATGAATGTCTTGCATTTTCTCTTCGGATATGATATGATAGATGTGCACGGAGGTGGATAGCATGATGAGACATAGAATCTATACCCCGATCCTGATCGCCGCGATGTTGCTCTTGGTCGGGCTCGGCGTTCTGTTGGGCATGCCTGCCGTTCCCGCAAAGGCAGCGGAGGAGTTTGCCGCACCGGCGACGCTCGAAGAGCTCCGCGGGGCGGATGTGGACGGCATTGCCTCTTTGTCAAGATACGACAGCCGTGAATACGGCATCGTGACCCCCGTAAAAAACCAGAGCAACGATCCGCTCTGCTGGTCGTATGCGACGGTCGCCGCCTGTGAGACTTCCATTCTCCGCGAAGGGCTTGAGGGAGCCGACGCCGCAACGCTCGATCTCGATGAGCGCAACCTCGGTTGGTGGGCGAACAACCCGCGCACGGACGAGTTTCATCTGATCGACGCGGACGTTCCCGCGGGCAACGGCCTTTACAGCACGGGCGGCGCCATGGAAGTGGCGGGCAAAACGTTCTTGCAGTGGATGGGACCCTCCGTTCAAGCGGAGCGTGACGAAACTTCCATCAAAAACGCCGCGCCGAGCCCTTACCGGCTCGAGGGGATGTTCACCTTCGATTATTCCGTGGAAAACGTTAAAGCGGCCGTCGCAAAGTACGGCGCCGTTTCGTGCTCCTACTATTTCTATCGCGGCACCAAAATATTCGACTATCTCAACAACGCCGACGAATCGAAAAACAACCCCCATTCGAGCATTATCGTTGGTTGGGACGATACGATCCCCGCCGATAAATACCGGCCGAAGGCGTCCTCGCGGAACGGGGGCTGGATCGTCAAGAACAGTTGGGGGACGGGGCGAAATCTCGACGGGTATTTCTATCTCTCCTACGATTCGCAAATTTACGACGTCCGCGCGTTCGACTGCACGGAGGCCTCCGAATTCGACCATCAATATCTCTATAACGGCGTCATCAAGCAGGGAGTATCCAAGATGAAGGGAACGACGGACGGCGTCAAAGCGGCGGCGGTCTACCGCGCACAGGGCGGCACGGAGACGACCTTCGAGACGCTTACCGCCGTGAATGTCGGGATCGGCGGGGAGGACGTCGGCGTAGAGATCTCTGTTTACAAACGGCCGAAGGCCGACTTCAACAATTCGGATTGGAGTGAGACGGATCCCGAGGATGGGGAACTCTGCGTGAGCGAGCGCTTTACGGGTGTCGGCGAAGGGTATCACACCTTCCGCCTCAAAGAGGCCGTGCCGCTCGAAAACGGCGAGACGTTCTCCGTCGTCGTATGGGCGCAAAATGGCGCGGGCGACGCTTCCGTCTATTTCACCGAGGATACGAAAAGCGGCAACGACATGACGTTTCTCTCGGAAAACGGTCTTTGGCGCAACGGGAAGCGGCACAATGCGGCCGCACATATCCGTGCCTATACGGTGGATACGGTGCGCACGGAGCCCCTTCCCGCGCGCGATTTGAAAGATGCGGAAATCTCCGTTGCGGCGGGGGAATACCGTTACAACGGTGAGGCGATCACGCCCGGGGTGACAGTCACCCTCGGCGGCAAAATACTTGCGGCGGGCACGGACTATACTCTCAGATACGAAAATAATGTCTTCCCTTCCGATCGGGCCGCGGTGACCGTCGTCGGGAAGGAACCCTATACGGGCGAACAGGAGGCGAACTTTACGATCTTAAAGGGGACTGCCCCGCCCGATCTTCCCGCACACGGGCAGGAGGATCCTATCGTCGTGAACAGCAAGGTGAAGCGGCTTTCCGAGATCGGGCTCCCCGACGGCTGGGCGTGGGAGACGGATGCCCTCTTTTCGGAGTTTCAGGACGGGATGTTCGGCGCGGCGCACGGTTTTGCCGCAGTCTACACCGAAGAGGACGCGGCGTATTACGAAATTCAGTCGGCGACGGTCTTTGTCCGCCGTGAGCGGAGTTCGGTCGGCGGGGCGGAGATCACCGTGAACGGCAGTTACCGCTATTCGGGAGAAACCGTCGTTCCCGC
>CANRIY010000170.1 GCA_947630775.1 uncultured Clostridia bacterium
AGCAAAACGCCCTCGAAAAGGAGAGCGACAACCTCTCCCGCACCCGCCTCGAGAGCTTGAAAAAGGAACTTGCCGACCTCAAAGAGAAGTTCGGCGCCATGAAAGCGAAGTGGGAGGACGAAAAAAAGGAGATCCTTCACGAGAAGGAGCTCAAAGAAAAGCTCGATCATTTGCGGGGCGAACTCGAATCCGCAAAGACCCGCGGCGACTACAATACGGCGGGCAGGCTTGAATACGGCGAGATCCCCGCGCTCGAAAAGGAGCTCTCCGCCCATAAGGAAAAGGACGCGAACGCCATTTTGCAGGACGAGGTCACCGAGGAACAGATCGAAAAGATCGTCGCCCGCTGGACGGGGATCCCCGTCGCCCGCCTCAAAGAGGGGGAGCGCGAGAGGCTTCTCCACCTCGAAGATATCCTGCACGAGCGCGTCGTCGGGCAGGATGAAGCGGTGAAAAAGGTCTCCGAGGCGATCCTCAGGGCCCGTGCGGGCATTTCCGACCCCAACCGCCCCGTCGGTTCTTTCCTGTTTCTCGGCCCCACGGGCGTCGGAAAGACGGAACTCGCAAAATCCCTCGCCGCGCACCTCTTCGACGACGAAAAGAACATCGTGCGCATCGATATGAGCGAATATATGGAGAAATTTTCGGTCTCCCGTCTCGTCGGTGCGCCTCCCGGATATGTCGGCTACGAGGAAGGGGGCGTGCTTACCGAGGCGGTCCGCCGCCGTCCCTATTCCATTGTCCTCTTCGACGAGATCGAAAAGGCGCACCCCGACGTTTTCAACATCCTTTTGCAGATCCTCGACGACGGCAGGGTGACCGATTCGCAGGGGCGGACGGTGGATTTCAAGAATACTGTCATCATTCTGACTTCCAATCTCGGCTCCGACGTCATCGCAGAGGGGATCGAGGACGGGGAGCTTTCAGAGCAAGCAAAAGAGGGGGTGCGGGAGATCTTAAAGCGCTCCTTCCGTCCCGAATTTTTGAACAGACTGGACGAGATCATCACCTTTAAGCCTCTGACGCGGAAGGACATCGACGCCATTGTCGGAATTCAGCTCTCCCGCCTTACCGAGCGCGTCAAGCCGCTTGTTCTCACCGTCACCGAGCGCGCCAAGGCGTTTATTTCGGATAACGGGTTCGACAGCGTCTACGGAGCGCGTCCGCTCAAACGGTATATCCGTGCGCAGGTCGAGACGCGCATTGCAAAGTACATTGTGGAGAAGGACCCAGCGCCCGGCACCCGCCTCACCGTAGATGTGAACGACGGCGCTCTCTTCCTCGCCGAAGAGTGAGTTTCTTGCAAACGAAAAAGAAGGCACTCCGCCTTCTTTTTTGTATACCAAAAGCGCGTCGGAGCAGGGCCCCGACGCGCCGCGGAAATCATTCCGCATCGATCTTTTGGACGGCATGGATGCGCAGGTCGAACTGGACAAACTTGCCCTCCGCTTTATTGTTGTTTCCGTTATCGACAAATTCGAGTTTGACGGTGAACTTCTCCGTGCCGCCCACTTCGACGGTACCGAGCCCATCTTCGTCCTCGCCCAGCGTGAGGCCGTCCTTGATGAACGCCTCGCGCTTGACATTCTTTTCTGTCTCTACCGTAAGTTTCAGCATGGACGCAAAGGTCTCATCGCTCACGATCGCATTGAAATATATCTCTACATAGTAGTAGAAAGCCACATTTCCGTTGTTTTTGATGGCCATTTCTACGGTGAAACTACTCCCGGGAGCCACCAATTCATCCGCTGTGACATCGAAGATATTATCGGAAGTGTCCGCCGTAAAGTCCTTATCGGCGTCATCGACCGTGGTTTCGAGATACCCGCTGCTTCCGAGTGTTACCGTGGTCAATTTTTCCCGCACAAGGGATGCCGTCAGCGTTCCCGCCGCAAGATGGTTCCGCGTGGAGACCGTCTCGTCGTAAAGGGCGTACGTTCCGCCGATCGCAACCGCAAGGCAACAGATGATGAGTGCGGTAACGAGTGTCAATATCTTTTTTCTCATGTGATCCCTCCTCAGAGGAGGGTCCTTTTCTTGAAAGGTGCGCGTTTTTTCTTTCGTATGCTCAACAATATGACCGCCGCGATGACGGCGCATATTGTGATGAAAAAGGGCGGTTCACGCAAAACGCAGAGGAAGACGCCGAGCACATGACTGCAATAGACGACTTTGCCGATGATACGGTTTTCACTGTCCGCGTCGGCGGTGTCTATCACCTGCGTGCCCGCAAGAGTCCCGTTGTCGCCGCGCAGGGTGATCCTGTAGCCGTTGCCGCTTCTTTCGATCTCCCGTACCCTGTGCGTAATGACGATATTTTCACCTGCGGCACGGTAAGAAAAGGTCAACACATCCCCGATCTGAAGACGGCGGTAGAATTCATCCCGTTCGTTTTTGCGGTCGGGCATGAGCTCTATAACGATCAGACTTCTTACGGGGATGTCCTGAATGGCTTCTCCCTCTACGTTGACGTCGGGATCTTTTTCCATTGACGAAGACATGACGATCCGCGCCCCGTAGCCGAACAGGCTGTCGTTGGTCAGAAGCAGCAATGCCAAAACAGCACCCGCCGCAGCAAGTGCCAGAACGGCAAAAATGATCTTGTGAATGACTTTTCGGACACCTGCGTGCCCGTCTTGTGTGTTTCCCATTGTTTACGGATCCTCTTTCGCTACCCCCCTCCGATATCATCCTATGCGCCTGTCTCCCCAAAAGTACACTCCAAAATGAAGCTAAAATCGCAAATCGCCCCACAGAGGTTGACAAAGCGCCGAATTTGGTATAAACTATAACTGTCGGGAGGTGCTTATGACGCGGATCGAAACGATTGAAATGGCGGCGCAGACGTTCGTCGGCGACGGGAAAATGCTTTCCGCTTCCGAGCTTCGGACGCT
>CANRIY010000171.1 GCA_947630775.1 uncultured Clostridia bacterium
GTCCTTCGGCGGCGTCCACGAGAATGAGCACGCCCGAAACCATTTTAAGCGAACGCTCGACTTCCCCCGAGAAATCCGCATGCCCGGGCGTATCAACGATGTTGATCTTGACGCCCTTATAATGAATGGATGTATTTTTTGCAAGAATGGTAATACCGCGCTCGCGCTCGAGATCGCCCGAGTCCATGACACGTTCTTCGACTACCTGATTTTCGCGGAAAGTTCCCGCTTGCTTCAACATTTGGTCGACCAAAGTCGTCTTGCCGTGGTCGACGTGCGCGATGATCGCAATGTTCCGTAAATCTTCTCTGATCATAGTATCCTCTTAAAGTCCACGGGAAATTATAATACAATCGCCCGAAAAACACAACAAAAAAACACGGGGTTTCGGAAATTTCCCCATGTTTCTTGACGATAAGATCCTTAAAAAGATTTCACGTTGCGGTTTTGGTAGGTGCAATAGCGGGTGAGGTAGCCATTGTCCTCCACCGGGGGGCTCTCTTGGACGCACTTGAAGTTCGTGTCAAGGTCGAGGTCGGGAACGAACACCTCCGCACCGCCGTCCGCATCCACTTTTGTCACCAAAATTTCCGTGCAATACGGGATCAACGTCCGGTAGACGCTCGCCCCGCCGATGACGAAAACGTCGTCCGCGGGATATTTTTTGACTTCCGCAAACAGTTCGTCAAGGTTATGGACGGTGATGACCCCCTCGATATCATCGGGCGAAAGCACAATGTTGACACGGTTTTTGAGAGGGCCGTTCGGAAAAGAGAGAAGGGTGTTCCGCCCCATGACGACGACCTTTCCCGACGTCGTCTCGCGGAAGAACTTCATATCCTTGGGAAGTGAAAACATCAAGTCGTTCTGTTTTCCGATTCCCCATTTCCGATCTGCATGAAAAATTGCCTTCATTTCAGACGTTTCTCCTATATTATGTCTGACATAGTACTATGCAAAATTGCTTAAAGTGAAAATGCACCCCTTCCGTCCCCCATGGGAACACCACCACTCCAAGGGGTGGGCGAAAAAATTTGTCAAATTGCAACAGGAATTTTTCGATCCAGCGGGTGATATTCGTAGTTTTCAAGCCTGAAAGAATCCACGCTGAAATCATAGAAATTTTTCACGTCGGGATCGACTGTGAGCTTGGGCGCGGGAAGCGGCTCCCGCCCGATGATCTCTTTTACGATATCGACGTGTCTGTCGTAGATGTGCGCGTCGGCAATGACGTGGACGAGCTCCCCCGCCTTGAGCCCGCTCACCTGCGCAAACATGATGAGCAGGACGGCGTACTGCACGACGTTCCAGTTATTTGCCGTAAGAACGTCGTTCGAGCGTTGGTTCAAAATCCCGTTGAGCGTCCCGCCAGAGACGTTGAACGTCATGGAATAGGCGCATGGATAGAGGTTCATTTCGTGCAGATCCTTAAAATTATAGAGATTCGTCATGATCCTGCGCGACGCGGGATTATTCTTCAAATCGTAAAGCACACGGTCTACCTGATCGAACTCCCCTTCCTTGTAGATAGATTTCTGTGCGAGCTGGTATCCGTACGCCTTGCCGATGCTCCCCGTTTCATCCGCCCAACTGTCCCAGATGTGCGAGTGAAGGTCGTGGATATTGTTGCTCTTTTTCTGCCAGATCCATAAAATTTCGTCGATACAGCTCTTAAAAGCGGTGCGCCGGATGGTGAGGATCGGAAATTCTTCCTGCAAATTGTAGCGGTTGACGATCCCGAACTTCTTGACGGTATGGGCGGGCGTTCCGTCGTCCCAGTGCGGACGCACCTGCATTTCGGTGTCCCAAACGCCGTGATCCAGAATTTCTTTGCAATTTTCAATGAAAATCAAATCGGCTCTGCTCATCTTATGTTCCTTCCAGTGCTGAAAGCGGTCAGAGCTGTGCTCCGATCCTTGCCCTCGTCTCGTCCTCGCCCAAGATCTGTTGGATCGAATAAAGGTCGGGCGTATTTGCCTTGCCCGTCGTTGCGATTCGTAAAACTTCCGCAACGTCCGCAACACTGCCCTTATAGGCCTCGGGGGCAGCTTTATACTCCTTCATCTCCGCCGCGAAGCCGTTTTCTGCGGCGATCTCCTTGATCTTTGCAAACCAAACCTGCGAATCGTCCGCAGGGTCGTATTTTGTAAGAAATCCTTCCAAAATCGCCTTTTTCGTCACCGTATCCACGCGGTATTCCTCGTATGATGCGGGACGTTCGAAGAAATATCTGATAAAATCCATCGCCTGCGAGGCGGTCGTGAAGTCCTTTCTGCGTTTTTTCCCGCCGATCCCCATGCACAGCGTGAGGACTTTGAGCATCCTTTCCCTGTCGTCAAAGGAATGCCTTTGGGTTTCGCTCCCGAACTCATCCGCCCAATCCTTCAAAAAGTCGTACATTTCCTCGGCGGAAAGTTTGGAGAGCTCGTTTTTCGAAATATCGTTGAGCTTGTCGATATCGAAGAGCGTTCCGCTTTTCGACATCTTTTCTGCGGTAAATTTGAACTCTTCGAGCGGTTTTTCGGGGTTTTTCAGATACCACTCCTCAAAATTGGAGTTGAGAAGCGTGAGCATATACACCTTGACCGCCCGCGCGTAGTACCCTTCTTTACGGTAAAATTCGAGGGAAAGTTCGGGATCCTTGCGCTTGGAGAGCTTTCGCCGCGTCTCGCCGTCCTGCTTCATAAGAGAACAGTTATGCCCGTAGCGCGGACGTTCGAAGCCCAAAACATCAAACAGCTCGATATGGATGGGAAGAGAGGCGAGCCACTCTTCGCCGCGGATGACGAGCGTCGTGCGCATGAAATGGTCGTCGATGGCATGGGCGAAGTGGTAGGTCGGAATGCCGTCGGACTTGAGAATGACGACGTCTTGGTCGTTCTC
>CANRIY010000172.1 GCA_947630775.1 uncultured Clostridia bacterium
GTGGCCTCACCCCTTGCTGCGCACGAGGGGCTTTTGTAGCCTCACCCCTTGCGGTGCACGAGGGACATGGCCGCCTCATCCGCCACGATCACGACATCCTTATGGAGCTTTAAGATGGAAGCGGGCACCTTGGGATCGACAGGACCGTAAATCGTATCATAAATCGCCTGCGCCTTGTTCTCGCCGCTGGCAAGCAGAAGCACCTTGCGGGACAGTACGGCGTCGAGAACGTGACGATCCTCAACCTCGAGGTCGTGCGCGTGGATGTTGCGAGAAACTGCATCCTCGTCAAGGGCGCCATTCCCGGCCCCAAGGGAAGCGTCGTAACGCTCAGGTCGAGTGTGAAGAGCAAATAAGGAGTGAGACAATGGTTAACGTAAAGGTATACAATATGAAGGGCGAAGAGGTCGAAACGCTTGAACTGAGCGACGGCGTGTTCGGCGTCGAGTTCGACGAGTGCGCGGAGCACCTCGTCCACCAGGCTGTCGTCACTTACCTCTGCAACCAGAGACAGGGCACCAAGAGCACCCTCACCCGCACGGAAGTGCGCGGCGGCGGCATCAAGCCGTGGAGACAGAAGGGCACGGGCCGTGCGCGCCAGGGCTCCATCCGTGCGCCCCAGTGGACGAAGGGCGGCGTCGTGTTCGCACCCAAGCCCCGCGATTTTTCCAAAAAGATGAATACGACGGCAAGGAGAAAGGCGCTCCTCTGCGCGCTCTCCAAGAAGCTCGCGGACGGTGAGCTCCTCGTCGTGGACGGGCTCGCGGTCTCCGCTCCCAAGACAAAGGAAATGGAAGCGTTCAGAAAGGCGCTCCACCTCGACAAGCGTACCCTCGTCGTCATGGACGAGCCCAACGCGGACGTCATTCTGGCGGCAAGAAACCTGCCCACCCTTTCCACCCTCTCCGTGGACGAGATCAACACCTACGAGGTGGTGGCGAACGCGGTCGTCGTTCTGACGAAGGGCAGCGTGAAAAAACTCGAGGAGGTATATTGCTGATGTTACCCGAGGATATCATTCTGAAACCCGTCCTCACCGAAAAGGGCTACGACGGGATCGCGGAGAAGAGATACACCTTCAAAGTGAGAAAGGACGCCAATAAGACGCAGATCAAGATCGCGGTCGAAAAGATGTTTTCCGTGAAGGTCAAGAGCGTCAACACGGTGACGCAGCCCGGCAAGCTCAAGAGAATGGGCCGCAACGAGGGGTACACCCCCACCACCAAGAAGGCGATCGTGTGCCTCACCGAGGACTCGAAGCCCATCGAATTTTTCAATTCGTTGTCGTAACCGGAGGATAGAGAAATGGCAGTCAAGAGATATAAACCCACATCTCCCGCAAGGCGCCTTATGACGGTTCCCGTATACGGGGAGATCTCCAAGGCAAAGCCCGAGCGCGCGCTCCTCGAAGACCAGCGCAAGTCGGGCGGCAGAAACAATGCGGGCAGGATCACGGTCCGCCACATCGGCGGCGGCAACAAGAGAAAATACCGCATCATCGATTACAAGCGCAATAAGGACGGCATTCCCGCGACGGTCAAATCCATCCAGTACGACCCCAACCGCAGCGCGAACATCGCGCTCCTCGCCTATGCGGACGGCGAAAAGAGGTATATCCTCGCTCCCGTCGGGCTCAACGTGGGCGACAAGGTCGTGAGCGGCACGGGCTCGGACATCAAGGTCGGCAACGCGTTGCCCCTCTCCGAGATCCCCGTCGGTACGATGGTCCACAACATCGAGATGAAGCCGGGCCGCGGCGGCCAGATCGCAAGAGCGGCGGGCATCGCCGCGCAGATCATGGCGAAGGAAGGCCAGTATGCGACGATCAAGATGCCTTCGGGCGAAATGAGGCTCATCCCCGTGCTCTGCAGGGCGACGATCGGGCAGGTCGGCAATCTCGAACACGAGATCATCCGCGTCGGGAAAGCGGGCAAGACCCGCCACCTCGGCACCCGTCCCACCGTCCGCGGTTCGGTCATGAACCCGAACGACCACCCGCACGGCGGCGGCGAGGGCAAGAGCCCTGTCGGCCATGCAGGTCCCGAGACCCCTTGGGGAAAGCCCGCGCTCGGCTACAAGACGAGAAAGAAGAAGAATCCCACGAGCAGGTTCATCCTCAAGAGGATCAATTAAAGGAGGGAAGAGAACATGTCGAGAAGTATCAAGAAAGGGCCTTATGTCGAAGCCAAGCTCCTTGCAAGGATCGAGGCGATGAACGAGGCAAACGAGAAGAAAGTGTTGAAAACTTGGTCGAGAGCATCGACGATCTTCCCCCAGATGGTCGGACATACGATCGCTGTGTACGACGGCAGGAAGCACGTTCCCGTCTATATCACGGAAGATATGGTCGGCTGCAAGCTGGGTGAGTTTGCTCCCACGAGAACGTTCAAAGGGCACACGGCAAAGACGACGGCGCCCGGCGCGAAGAAGTAAGGAGAATAAGAGATGGCAGGAAATATGAAAAAGAAGGCCGAACGGGTGGAAGCTCAGAGAGAGAAACGCCCCTATGCGGTCGCGAAATACATCAGAGTTTCTCCCTACAAGGTGAGAACGGTCCTCGACCTCATCCGCGGCAAGTCCGTTGCCGAAGCGCAGGCGATCCTGAAGAACAGCGTCAACGGCGGCGCGGCGCCCGCCTATAAGGTACTCATGAGCGCGGTCGCGAATGCGGAACACAACCAGGGCATGGACAGGGGCGACCTCTACGTCGCGGCGTGCTATGCGGACGGCGGTACGAGCCTCAAGCGCATGCAGCCCGTCAGCAAGGGCAGAGGGCATGCGATCCTGAAGAGAACGAGCCACATCACCGTCATTCTTGACGTGAAGAAAGCGGAGGGAGAGATTTAACATGGGTCAGAAAGTAAATC
>CANRIY010000173.1 GCA_947630775.1 uncultured Clostridia bacterium
CAAGGGCAGCGGCGGCTCAGAATGACGCGGGGGGGAGCCAAGGGGTGGCCTCATCCCGAGCGAAGCGAGCGGATCTCATAGACCCACGGGCGTCTGTACTTTCGAGGGGATCCACTCGCCCCTTGCGGGGCTCGGAATGAGGAACGCCCTCAATGGAGCGTCAAGCAAAAAATCCCTCAAAACGCTTGACAGAAATCCGAAGTCGGATTATAATTAAAATACGAAATAGAATTTTTGAGGAAAAGGTATGGACGAACGTATCTTTTTTTACAAACTCGGAAAGCTCGTATATCAAATTGACGGCGTGTATGAGGGGTATGGGAAGAACTGCAAGCTCGGCTCCCCCAACCTTCTTTGGATCCTCTACGCCTTAAACGACGGAGAGCGGCACAGCCAAAAGCAACTTTCGGAGGATTGGGATATCCCGCGGAGCACGGCGAACACGATCATCAAGGATTTAGAGAGCAAACATTACGTTGCGCTCTCCCAAATCAAGGGGGAGCGGCGGGAGCTTCTCGTCTCTTTGACCGAAAGCGGCAAGGAATATGCGGACGGGATCCTCTCCGACCTATACAAACGGGAAAAGGAAGTCTATTCGGAGCTTGAAAATCCCGAAGAACTTCTTTCTGCATTGCAAAATTTCGCGGCGAAAATGCAAAAGATCGCCGCAAAAGGAGAATAAAATTATGAACAAAAAAATTTTGGTAGCGTATTTTTCGGCAAGCGGAACGACGAAGAGGGTAGCAAGCCTTCTCGCAAAAGCGGCGGACGCAGAGCTTTACGAGATCAAGCCGAAAATTCCCTATACTTCCGCCGATCTCGACTGGACGAACAAAAAGAGCCGCTCCACATTGGAGATGAACGACCCCGCTTCCAGACCTGAGATCGCGGACATGGGTGCCCCTGTTTCCGTCTGCGATACGATTTTTCTCGGCTTTCCCATCTGGTGGTACACCGCGCCGACCATCATCAAGACCTTCCTCGAAAGCTATGATTTTTCGGGGAAACAGATCGTCCTCTTTGCGACGAGCGGCGGGAGCGGCCTCGGGAAAACGGAGAGCGCATTGAAGCCCTGCGCCCCGAACGCCAAATGGTTGGGCGGAAAGCTTTTGAACAGCGCAAGCGAAGGCTCACTCAGATCTTGGGTGGAGAGTTTGAAGTTATGAAGATCGTAGTTCTTACGGGCAGTCCGCAAAAGCACATGTCAGAAGGCTATGAACTTGGCAAAAGCCTAAAGGGATGAACAATGGTGCAAAAATTTCAGGAAATGACAAAAGAGTAAAAAAATGAAGAAATCAATAAAATTATTACCGTTTATTCTTGTGCTTTTGATGTGTTTTTGCGGTTTCTTTGCGGCTTGCGGCGGAAATGACGACGAGGGAAAACTTGCACCCACCGACCCGTCGAAGATCCTCGTTGCGTACTTTTCTGCAACGGGAACGACAAAGGGGGTTGCGGAGAAGATCGCCGCTGTCACGGGCGGGGAGCTCTATGAGATCGTGCCCGTGGTGCCCTATACGCAAGAGGATCTTGCTTACAGCAACGCCTCCTGCCGTGCAAACACTGAGCAAAACAGCGCAACAGCCCGCCCTCAAATTGCGGGGGAGATCGCGGACATGGGTGCCTATGATGTTGTCTATCTCGGCTATCCCATCTGGTGGAGCAAGGCGCCCAAAATTATCTATACCTTTCTCGAAAGTTATGATTTTACGGGCAAGACGATCGTTCCGTTCTGTACCTCGGGAAGCAGTCCCATCAGCGGGAGCCTGTCTGAAATTCAAGCCCTTGCAGGCGGTGCAACGTGGCTTTCGGGCAAGCGGTTCGAAGGGGATGCGACGCAAAATACAATTCGGGATTGGATCGACGGCTTGGGATCCTGAAACGGCATTTTAAGGCTTGGTTCCCGGACATGGGTGGCACAGATGCGCTCAGAAAATAAAAAATAAACATAAAAAAGGAGCTATATATGAAAAAAATCACACAGGATGCGGGAAGAAAATCGCTCGGGGAGTTCGCGCCCGACTTTGCACACTATAACGACGACGTTCTCTTCGGCGAAAACTGGAACAATCACGACATCGATCTCAAGACGCGCTGTATCATCACGGTGGTGGCGCTCATGTCGTCGGGCATCACCGATTCATCCCTCAAATATCACTTGGAAAACGCCAAAAAGGCGGGTGTGACGAGGAAGGAGATCGCCGCGATCGTCACCCATGTCGGCTTCTACGCGGGTTGGCCGAAGGCTTGGGCCGTCTTCAACATGGCAAAGGACGTCTGGGCGGACGAAACGGCGGAAATGGCGGAAACGGCGAAGGCAGCGCATGAAAATTCGATGATCTTCCCCGTCGGCGCGCCCAACGACGGGTTCAAACAGTATTTCAGCGGGAAAAGCTACCTCGCGCCCGTTTCCAGTGGACAGGTCGGCATTTTCAACGTCACCTTCGAGCCCGCTTGCCGCAACAACTGGCACATTCACCACGCGAAGAAGGGCGGCGGGCAGATCCTGATCTGCGTCGCGGGGCGGGGCTGGTATCAGGAATGGGGCAAAAAGGCGGTCGGAATGAAGCCCGGCGATGTCGTCAATATTCCCGCGGGGGTGAAACACTGGCACGGCGCGGCGAAAGACAGCTGGTTTTCGCACCTCGCCATCGAAGTCCCGGGGGAAAACAATTCCAACGAGTGGTTGGAGCCCGTCAAGGACGAGGAATACGAAAAACTTCCGTGAACGGGGATATGTTCACAACTTATCTTCAAATTTTCCAAAAAAATCACGCGCGGGCGTGATTTTTTGCATAAAAACCCTTGACAATCGAAAACCGGGGGGGG
>CANRIY010000174.1 GCA_947630775.1 uncultured Clostridia bacterium
AAAAACGGAACGCAAACGGTCAGCCTTGACGAGCTTTCGTGTTCGGATTATAATTGTCTCGGTGCACCAAAAAAAGGCACCTTGTTAGGGTGCTTTTTTTGGTGCGTCACGAGCCGAAGGCGAAGTACCGCACCAGAAACAGGCACCTTTTTTTGGGTGTCTGTTTTTTTTGAAAAATTTTTCACCAAAGTATTGACAAAAGTGTATACAATCGTGTATACTATTGGTGGAGGTGGAAGATGAACTTTTATGGGATCAAAGAACTGAGGAATGACACACGCGCCGTTTTGGGAGCGGTGGCAAAGGACGGGAATGCGGTCATTACCGATAAAGGCAAGCCCAAAGTGATGATGGTAAGTATTACGGAACGGGACTTTGAGGAAGTCTACGCGGTCTGCGCCCGTCTGAAAGCGCAGCGAGCGGCGGAAGCCCTTCAAAGCGGCGATGTCTCCATGACGATGGAAGAGATCGACGCGGAGATCGCCTCTGCCCGCCGCGGAGAGTAGGCGGTGCGGTATGCGGGTCGTTCTTGATACAAATGTCTTGGTGTCGGCATTGCTTTCGCCCGAGGGGAAGCCCGCGCAGATCCTCAGACGGTTTTTGAGAGGGGAATTTGTTTTGTGTTACGATGAGCGTATTCTGTCCGAATACGAGCAGGTCTTATTGCGCCCGAAATTTCGCTTCGACCCCAGACATGTGAATGCAATCCTCGACTATATCCGTCTTGTCGGGTTGGAGGCAAGCGCTCCCGTCCTGCAGATCCCGTTTACGGATGAATACGATAAAAAGTTTTACGAGGTGGCAAAGTTCACGGGTGCGGTTCTGGTGACGGGAAATCTGAAACATTTCCCTTCCGATCCGATCGTGAAGGGAGTTCAGGAGCTCTGAATGTACATACATACATTCATATTCTCACTCTCCGCAAAGGCGGGGAGTTTTTTCGTGCTGTTTCGAAACCGCCGAAAAATAAGACTGCGGGAGGGGGCTTCTGTTTTTCACATACCCATTGACAAATCGGATTTTTTCGATTATAATGGGTATCGGAAGGAAATATGGAAAGGGGAAATTGAATGGATATTCAAGAAATTTTAGGGAAATGCGATCATACGCAGCTCTCGGTGACGGCGACGTGGGAAGATATCAGATCTCTCATCGACGACGGGATCAAATATCATACCGCTTCCGTCTGCATTCCGCCTTGCTATGTGGCGGAAGCTAAAGGGTACGCGGGCGATAAGATCGCGATCTGCACCGTGATCGGCTTCCCCAACGGATACAACACGAAGGAAGTCAAGGTCTTTGAAACGGCAGAGGCGGTCAAATGCGGCGCGGATGAGATCGATATGGTCATCAACATCGGCGACCTGAAAGCGAAACGGTACGAAAAGATTGCAGAAGAGATCGGAGCGATCAAACAGGCTTGCGGCGGGAAGATCTTAAAAGTCATCATTGAGACCTGCCTTCTCACAGAGGAAGAGAAGATCAAGATGTGCGAGATCGTCACGGCGGCAAACGCTGATTTCATCAAAACTTCCACGGGCTTTTCGAAGGCGGGCGCAACCTTCGAGGACGTCGCTCTCTTCAAGAAACACGTCGGGAAGAACGTAAAGATCAAGGCGGCAGGGGGCATCGGCTCCATTGCGGATGCGGAGAAATTCGTCTCCCTCGGCGCAGACAGGCTGGGGACTTCCCGTATCGTCAAGATCGTCAAAGAGGAGGGCTTATTATGAGCGAACATCAAAACATTCCGACCCCCCACATCGCCGCAAAATACGGCGACTTTGCGCCCACCGTCCTCATGCCGGGCGATCCGCTCCGCGCAAAATTTATTGCGGAACATTTCTTAGAGAACCCCGTTCTCGTCAACAATGTCCGCGGGGTCAACGGCTACACGGGGACTTATCACGGAAAGCGCGTCTCGGTGATGGCGTCGGGAATGGGGCAGCCCGCCATCGGTATCTATTCATATGAGCTTTTCAACTTTTACGGGGTTGAAGCCATCATCCGCATCGGCTCCTGCGGCTCTTTCGATAAAGACCTTCACGCGCGGGATATTATCCTCGCGCAGGGCGCATGCACCAACGGAAACTATGCAAAACAGTATAATTTGCCCGGGACGTTCTGCCCGATCGCCGATTTCGGGCTCCTCGTAAGGGCCGCGGAGCTGTGCAAGCAGGCGGGCGTCAACTATAAGGTCGGCAACATCTTCTCCTCGGATATGTTCTATGACGACATGAACAGCGGCATGCAGTGGGCGAAGATGGGCGTCCTCGGGGTGGAAATGGAGAGTGCGGCGCTCTACTGCAACGCCGCCCGTGCGGGAAAGAAGGCGCTGTGCATCTGCACCGTGAGCGATAGTTTCATTTATCCCGAAGAAAATACGACGGCGGAGGAGCGGGAAACTTCCTTCACCGCCATGATGAAGATCGCCTTGGAATTGGCGTAAATTCGGAGCGAATATGACAAAAAGATTCTTTTTGATCGTGCTCGACAGCTTTGGCGTGGGGGAACTTCCCGACGCCTGT
Organism: uncultured Clostridia bacterium; assembly: GCA_947630775.1. Lineage (GTDB taxonomy): Bacteria > Bacillota > Clostridia > Christensenellales > Borkfalkiaceae > Gallimonas. The sequence goes on from CANRIY010000174.1 coordinate 2,526, forward strand.
TTGTGGCATGACGAGGGGAGCGATACGCTCGGGGCGATAAGAAACCACCCGAATTTCAACTGCCCGAACCTCATAAATCTCGGGCTTTTCAACATCGACGGCGTCGGCGGGGGCGTGGATGCGCCGAAGGCTTGCTATGCGAAAATGGCAGAACGCTCCATGGGAAAGGATACCACGATCGGACATTGGGAGATCGGCGGGATCGTCTCGCCCGACCCTTTGCCCACCTTCCCCGACGGCTTCCCGCCCGAAGTCATCCGTGAATTTGAGGAAAAGACGGGACGGAAAGTCCTGTGCAACAAGC
>CANRIY010000175.1 GCA_947630775.1 uncultured Clostridia bacterium
CAACCCCGTCGGCGAGGCCACGCCTCCTGTCGCGGCGCAGCTCACAGTGCACCGCACTGTTGAGCAGAATTGCGCCGTTCCTCCCCTACTTCGCGCCAAGGGCGGCGCTCGTGCCGCGCTTAGTGCAATAGAATGCGCGCGGGGCGGGAGGGGGCATGTGCGCGCGGGGCAGGATGACGTATTTAGAACCATTGCCCACCCCCCTACCCCCCTCCTTAGGAGGGGGCATGTGCGCGCGGGACGGAAGGGGCTTCATGGCTCCTCCTAAGGAGGAGCTGTCACCGCAGGTGACTGAGGGGTTTTCGCGCGTTAAATAGAAAAAAGACGGCCTTTGCCGTCTCTTTCATCAAAATTATTTTTTATAGGGATCTTTGCCGTAGAGAGCGGAAACGTTGTCCGCGTACCTCTTTGCCCTGTCGTAATTTTTCAGGTCGATGCCCTGCGCCGCCGCCGCGAGCGCAGATTTTTGCTCCCGCGTGAGCTTTGTGGGAACTTCCACCATCGCGCGGATATGAAGGGATCCCGTCCCCGTGCGCCCGCGGATCCCCTTGCCGCGGACGGTGAACTCCGTCCCCGACTGCGTTCCCTCGGGGATCGTGAAGTCGAATGCGTCGTCGAGATCGGGCACCTTCACCGTCCCGCCGAGCGCCGCCGTCAGAAACGGGATCGGCAGATCGACAAAGAGCTCCATGCCTTCGCGGCGGAAGATCTTGTGCGGTTCGATGCGGAAGGTGATGATGAGATCCCCCGCGGGGCCTCCCTCCGTGCTCGCCTGCCCGTAGCCGCGCTTGCGCATCATCGAGGAATTGTCCACGCCCGCGGGCAGGTCGACGGCGACCTTTGTCTCCTTTCTGAGATACCCGCGCCCCTTGCAGTCGGGGCATTTTTCGGTGATGATCTTGCCCTTGCCGCCGCAATCGGGACATGCGCCGACGCGGACGGTCCTGCCGAACATCGTCTCCTGCACGAGACGGACCTGCCCCTTTCCGCCGCACTTGCCGCACGTCTTGTAGGCGGTGCCGTTCTTCGCGCCCGTACCCCTGCATGCGGGGCAGGGTTCGTTGCGCATATAGGTGATCTCCCTGTGGCACCCCTTGGCGGCGTCCATGAAGGAGAGGCTCACCTGCACGCGCACATCTTCGCCCGTCGTATCCCTTTGGGCGCCGCCGCCGAAGCCCTGAAAGATCGAATCGAAGATGTCGCCGAAGCCCGAAAAGCCCGCGCCCGAAAAGCCGCCGAAGCCGCTTCCCATGCCGCCCATGCCACCCATGCCCGGATGGGCCTGTTCGTAGTCGTATGCGGCGCGCTTCTGCTTATCGGAGAGCACTTCGTTCGCCTCGTTGATCTCCTTGAATTTTTCCGCGGCGGAAGCGTCCCCCGGGTGAAGATCGGGATGGTACTGCTTGACGAGCTTTTTATAAGCCGCCTTGATCTCCTCCTCCGTCGCGTCCTTTTTTACGCCGAGGACTTCGTAATAGTTCTTCTTCTCTGCCATACATACCCCGTCTGTACAGATGAAACACCCCTGAAGGGGTGCTCATCGTCTCATGCCGTATTTGTGAAACTCGGTTCAGAGTTTTTCGTTATTGTTGAAATTCCGTGTCGTCGCCGTTCGTCCCGCTTTGGGCGCCGCCCTGCGGGTTCGCCTGCTGATACATCTTGGAAATAATGGGCGCGATGCGCTTCTGGAGCTCTTCCGCGGCGCTGTTGTAAGTGTCCTCGTCGTCGCTTTCGAGCGCTTTCTTCGCGTCCGCAACGGCGTCCTCGAGCGCCTTCTTGTCGTCTTCGGAGAGCTTGTCGCCCGCCTCGCGCAGGGTCTGCTCCACGGAGAATACGAGCCCGTCGAGCTTGTTTTTCGCGTCGACCTTCTGCTTTCTCTTCTTGTCCTCTTCGGCGTACTGCTCGGCTTCCTTCACCGCCTTGTTGATCTCGTCCTCGGAAAGATTGGTCGAGGAAGTGATCGTGATGTCGGTAGACTTGCCCGTGCCGAGGTCCTTTGCCTCGACGTGCACGATGCCGTTCGCATCCACGTCGAAGGTGACTTCGATCTGCGGGATGCCGCGGGGCGCAGGCGCGATGCCCGTGAGCGTGAAGCGGCCCATCGTCTTGTTATCGCGGCAGAACTCACGTTCGCCCTGCAAAATGTGGATCTCCACGCTCGTCTGGTTATCCGCCGCGGTGGAGAACACCTGCGACTTCTTGACGGGGATCGTCGTATTTCTGTCGATGAGGCGGGTGAAGACGCCGCCGAGAGTTTCGATGCCGAGGGACAGGGGCATGACGTCGAGAAGAAGCACGTCCTTCACTTCGCCCGTGAGCACACCGCCCTGAATGGCCGCGCCGATCGCAACGCATTCGTCGGGGTTGATCCCCTTGAAGGGCTCTTTGCCCGTGATCTCCTTGACCTTTGCGACGACTGCGGGCACACGGGTGGAGCCGCCGACGAGGATGACCTTGTCGATATCGCTGTACGAAAGTCCCGCATCCTTCATCGCGAGGCGCATGGGCTCCGCGGTCTTTTCGATGAGGTCGGAGATGAGCGCTTCGAATTTCTGGCGGGTGATGTCGAGCTCGAGGTGGGCGGGGCCCGCATCCGTCATGGAGATGAAGGGCAGGGAAACGGAGGTTGAAGTCATGCCCGAAAGCTCGATCTTCGCCTTCTCCGCCGCCTCTTTGAGCCTCTGCATCGCCATCTTATCCTTGGAAAGATCCACGCCGTGGCTCTTCCTGAATTCGTCTACCATGTAATCCATGAGGCGCTTATCGAAGTCGTCGCCGCCGAGCATGTTGTTGCCGTTCGTCGCGAGCACTTCGAACACGCCGTC
>CANRIY010000176.1 GCA_947630775.1 uncultured Clostridia bacterium
CTTCGCCTCGGGATGAGGGTTGTCCCCTTGGCGCCCCGCGGCAGGATGACGCCGCACGCCCACTTGCTGCCCCTTTTAGGGGAAGTGGCCCGCAGGGCCGAAGGGGTTTCAAAAAACGGGCGCCGAGAACCCCTCAGTCACGCCAAGAGCGGCGTGCCAACTCAGGCGGAAAAGGCTTCATAAATAGAATGGTCGCCTTTTCCCGCCATCCCTAAGGAAGGACCCTGAGAGGGGCGCCGAGAGTAAGAAATCACCATGCGCGAAGAAGAATACAAAAAACGCAAGAGAAAACGCCTTCTCATCCGTGCGGCGGCGGTGCTGTTCGCCGTCTGCGTCATTGCGGCCATCGGCGTATGGAACTTTTTTACGCCCTTCCGCACCCTTCTGCCCGCCTACTCTCTCGAAACGAGGGAGGAAGGGGAAGTCCGTATCCACTTTTTGGACGTCGGGCAGGGCGATTGCGCCGTCATCGAACTCCCCGGCGGCACCGCCCTCATGATCGACGCGGGGGACGGCTCGTGGGAGAACAACAACCATATTCTGCGCTATCTCAAGGGGCTCGGCTCGCCCGCCCTGACCCTTGTCGCCACCCATGCGGACGCCGACCACTGCGGCGGCTTCCCCGCTATTTTCGAGGCGTTCACCGTCGAAAAAGTCTTTCTCCCCGCAGTGCCGCAGGAGAGCTCCGTTTACCATGCCTTTTCGGAGGCCGCGGAGGAATATCCCTGCGAAACGCTCACCCGCTATACCCTTGCGGCAGAGGGGGAAGCGTACGCCGTCTGCGTGTCTCCTTACTCTCAGGGCGAGACGGCGGAAAACGACAGCTCCGCCGTGCTCTATTTCTCTTATGCGGGCGTCAACGTCCTGTTCGGCGCGGATATCTCCGCCACGCGCGAGGCGCAGCTCTTAGAAGAGCAAAAACTCTCCGAAGAGATCGGAGAGTCCCTGTTCGACAGCGGAAAGTACGCCGTGCATCTCGATGAGACGGATATCCTCAAAGTATCCCATCACGGCTCGGCAAGTTCCTCTTCCGCCGAATGGCTCGGGATGCTCTCGCCTGCGACTGCGGTCGTCTCCTGCGGGGCGGGGAATCTCTACGGACACCCGAGCGGGGACGCCCTTTCCCGCCTTGCCGCCGTCGGCGCAACCGTCTACCGCACCGACGAGCTGGGCGATATTATGATCACAATTTCGAAAGACGGAACATACAAGACGGAATACGGGTATTGCCTGTGACAGCCTTATTTGATCATTTTCTTCCAGATTTTTTCGAATTTTTCTTCGGAGGCGAGAAGCTCCCGCGCGAGGGCCTCGATGTCCTCGTCCGCATGATCGGGACTCATCTCCGAAAGCGTCGTCCTCAGCGCCGTGATCCCCATGACCGTCCCCTGCACCATCATCTCCGCAATGTGGGAGGGGGAATCGTCCTTCATCGTGCTCATCTTGATGCTCGACCACATCATCGCCTTTTTGATGGGCCCGGGATTTTTGAGTTCGATATTCTTGTCCCGTGCGAGGATCGCGGCCTTTCCGCCGATATGTTCGTACTCCTCGTGCTCGCGCATGAGCTCTTCCCTGAGCGCCGCATCCTCCGTTTCGGGCAAAATATCCGAGATGGATTGCAGGGCAAGCTGGCAGTTGCGGTGGATCTCCGCAAGCACTTCTTCGCTTTTTTTGATCTCCATTGTGCATCCTCCTTCCGCCACAGTTTGGCTTTTTTGCAAAATCGTATGCAAAACCGCTTGACTTTTCGTGTCTTAAGTGATAAATTGATTTTGAGCCGCTAAGGACGGGCATATGAAGCGTCTGCTTCGGCAGGCCGCCTATGATATCTTGCGAGACCGGGAAGAGGAGGTAAAAGCGAATGTATGCAATCATCGAAAACGGCGGGAAGCAATATAAGGTTTCCGAAGGCGATGTGCTCAAAGTCGAAAAACTGAGCGCGGAAGTCGGGCAGGAAGTGACCTTTGGCGTCGTGATGCTCGCGGACGAAGGAACCGTCAAAGTGGGCGAAGAAGTGGCTTCCGCAAAGGTGACGGCGACCGTTCAGGCGCAGGACAAATACAAGAAGATCATCGTCTTCAAGTATAAATCCAAGAAGAACGAGCGCAAAAAGCAGGGCCACCGCCAGCCGTTCACCGCTGTCAAGATCGAAAAGATCACCCTTTGAGCACGGGGCTATGCCCGAAAATTTTGAAATAAGGAGATAACGAACATGTTTTTTATCCGTTTGTTCGCGCATAAAAAAGGTACGGGTTCTTCCCACAACGGCAGAGACTCCGAGGCGAAACGGCTCGGCGTCAAGCGTCAGGACGGGCAGGAAGTGCATGCGGGCAGCATCCTCGTGCGCCAGAGAGGCACGAAGATCCATCCCGGCAACAACGTCGGCATCGGCGGAGACGATACGCTCTTCGCTTTGAAGGACGGCGTCGTCAAGTACGAGCGCAAGGGAAGAGACAAGAAGCAAGTCAGCGTTTATTAAACATCCGCTCCGCAAATTGCGGAGCTTTTTTTCGCTCGATTTCTTTTGCGCTCGGTGAACCGACCAAGCGTTCCAAATTGTCATGTCGCCCCGCGCGCACGTTCTTTTGTTGTCGAAGCGCGGCACGAGCCCCCCAAGGGCGAAGTAGCTTCGTCGAGACATCTCTGCCTTGCTCTTGTGCGCAAAACAAATCGAGCGAGGGGTTAAGACTTCTGCCTTGTAATTACGGTTCGGCCGTCCTTGTTCTGTTTCACACGACATTAAGGTTCCCGTAGGGTACCAAATGGGGTGCGCTTAGGCGGGGAGACCCCGCCACGCGCAGTAATTTTATTT
>CANRIY010000177.1 GCA_947630775.1 uncultured Clostridia bacterium
CGTTCTTTTTGTTGTCGAAGCGCGGCACGAGGGGCGCCAGCGACGAAGTATCCCCGCCGGGTGCAGTGATGGGAGCGAACCCACGGGTTCGCCCCGCCCCCCCCGCGTCATTCTGAGACAGTAAGTTATACGCAGTCTGAATTGCAATTCCCGAAGAATCTCGCGGGGGGCAAACAGTCCGCTATAGCGGCGAGATCCTTCGGGACGGTCCCGCGCGGACTTCGTACAGCCGTTTCTGCTCAGGATGACGCCGCAATCCCCCTTGGCTCCCCTTGTAGGGGAGCTGTCACCGCAGGTGACTGAGGGGTTTTTGAAACCCCTTTGGCTCACTGCGTTCGCCACTTCCCTTACAAGGGGCAGCGAGACACCCCCTCACCGCCTACGGCGGAGCTCCCCCTCGAGGGGGAGCCGAGAGGACGCCCCTTTGAGCACAAAAAAACGGCGGGGTAGCCGCCGAATTTTCTTACTTTTCGTTATATTCCCCGTCAAGATATGCCGAGGGATCCACGTTGTCGCCGTTCAGCTGGATCTCGAGGTGCAAGTGCTCGCCGTCCTTGTGCTCGATGCCATACGCCGCTGCCACTTCGCCGAGCCTCTGTCCCTTCTTGACCGTAGCGCCCTCTTTCAGCGTGCTGTCGGGCTCCACAAAGCGGTACAGCGTTTTTAAGTTGTCGCCGTGGTCGACGATGACGACATTGCCCGTCTCTTCGCTATAGGAGATGCTCTCGATCTTGCCGTCCGCCATGCACACGACTTCCGTTCCCGCCTTTGCGTCGAAGTCGACCGCCTTGTGACGGTAGATCCAGCCGAGCGTTTCATTCGCATAGATGACGTTGTACTCCACCGTGTAGCTTGCATTCTCGACGGGATTTACAAATCTCACGGTGTCTTCGCCGCCCGAAGGCTCGCCCGGTTCGTCTTCGCCGCCCGTCGGGGGAAGGTTGCCGCTCGGCTCGTTCCCTTCGTCCGCGGGGGGAGCTTCGAGCGTCTCGCTCCCGCTGTTCGTTACGAAATAGACGGTGAGCACGGTCGCCGCCACAAGCAAAAGCACGCAGACGGCAAGGATGAGGTAGTATAGCCATTTTCTCTTCGGTTTTGCATTTTCTTGTTCCATAATATGATCCTCCGCAAATTTATGTATGATGATTTTTGCCCGTCTGCCGCGGCTTTATACATTGGAACCAAAATCAATATCCGCCGAAGATGAGAGGGGTCCCCGCGGCCGTTTCGTTTTCGCTCACGGCGATATGCAGATTGACTTCTTTCCCGTAGAGCTCTACCCCCTTCCCGAGCATGGGGGAATACAGATAATAATTGACGACCCCGCACGCTTCCTCTTTGAACAGGAGCTTCGCATTGAAGTGCGTCATGAGCTCTTCGGCGCGCTGCCCGTCGTAGCGGACGCTCTCCCCCGCCGTTTTGCCCGCGAGGAGCTTGTCCGAAAGGGGATCCCTCGTCGGGAGAGGGGAGAGGGAGGAGGCGGGAGCGAGGTACAGCTCGTAAGACTTTCCCATCCCGAACACGGGGGAATGCGCGAGGATCAGGGAAAATACGCCGCACGCCGCGGCGAGAAGAGTAATGCACATCGTCTTGACAAACTGCACGAACGCTCCCATGATCGGCCTCCTTTTGCGTAAATTGTTGACGCCCCGCCGCCCCTTTATACATGGTTTTTTCAAAATTACGTTCCGCCCCTCGCTGCCCGTTCCTCGGCTCCCCCTCGAGGGGGAGCTGTCGCGCCGCCCTTGCGCGACTGAGGGGGTGTTACCCCCCTGGAAGTCCCCGAAGGGGAAAGGGGTTCCCATTCCCTTGCAAAAAATTCTCGGATGTGATATAATCGATGCACTATGGAAATTGCAGCAACGATCGCAAAGGAACTCAATGTCAACGAACAGCACGTCAAAAACGTCATTACGCTTTTGGACGAGGGCAACACCGTCCCCTTCATCGCCCGCTACCGCAAGGAAATGCACAATGCGATGGACGACCAGCTCATCCGCACCCTTTCGGATAGGCTGGAATACCTTCGGGGACTCGAACAGCGCAGGGCGGATATCAAAAAGATCGTCGCGGAGCGGGGCCAGCTCACCGAAGAGCTCGCCGCGCAGATCGACGCCGCCGCAACCATGGCGGAACTCGAAGATCTGTACCGTCCCTATAAACAGAAGCGGCGCACGCGCGCGACGGTCGCGCGGGAGAAGGGCCTCGCCCCGCTTGCAGAGCTTTTATATGAGCAGGAGCCCGACTGTCCCGTCCCGCTTTCGGCGGCGGAGGGGTTTGCCGACCCCGAAAAGGGGGTCAATACCCCCGAAGAGGCGCTCGCGGGGGCGGGCGACATCATCGCCGAGTGGATCTCGGACGACGCGGCGATCCGCAAATTTCTGCGTGATTTCTATATGAAATACGCCGCGATCGCGTCGGTTTCCGCCAAAAAGAACCCCGAGGACACCGTCTACCGCAATTATTACGACTTCAACTCTCCCGTCGCCAAGGTGGCGGGGCACCAGATCCTTGCCATGAACCGCGGCGAAAAGGAAGAGGTCCTCAAAGTGGACATCGAGATCAACCGCGAAATGGTCGTGGAGCTCATCTCCCGCCGCACCGTCAAGAAGCCGCTCTGCGCCTCTTCCGCCTTCATCAGGGAGTGTACAGCGGACGCTTACGACCGTCTCATCGCCCCCGCGCTCGAGCGGGAAGTGCGAGGCGCACTCACGGAGAGCGCCTCGGAGGGCGCCATCGGGCAGTTTGCGCTCAATCTCCGCCCTCTCCTCATGCAGCCGCCCGTCAAGGGATTTGTGACGATGGGACTCG
>CANRIY010000178.1 GCA_947630775.1 uncultured Clostridia bacterium
GCATTCTGATGCCGAGATTTCTCGACTCCGCTTCGCTCCGCTCGAAATGACAGGCCGCTGCCCTTGCGTCCGCCCCCACGTCACCGCATTATCATAAGGTGATGCTTCGACAGAGCTCAACATGACGTGATTTAGAATCGTTGCCCACCCCCCTACCTTGGGCGGCAGGGACCGCCGCAAGGCTCGTCGCGGTTGCCACCGCTCCTGTCGCGGCGTCCCTCACAGCCCATCGGGCTGTTGAGGAGAATGACGCCGCTCCTCCCCTTGGAAAGGGGGCAGGCAAGGATTCGGACGCAAAAAGAACAGCGGCAAGTGCCGCTGTTCTTTTTGCGTGTTTTAGGAGTGACTGCCGTGTCCCATGAAACTGCCGCGACACGGCGTAACTACTTTGACAGTCTTGTGTTGTCAGGCGTTCTTGGTAAGAATACTATCGCCGTCTGCCGCAAAGCCCGGATCAGTGAATGTAACCGACCCGTCCTCACCGAAGCTGAGCGTGAAAGTAGTACCGTTATACTCGAGTGTATAGTTCCCTTCCGAAGTCATCGTAATCTCTGCTCCGACAAAGGTGTGATCATAATCCCAATTCGAATTTGTCACTTTAATCGAATCTGCCGTGACCTCAAGAATCGTACAATTCCACCCGTTCGGATCGGAATACGTTCCCACATATTTTCCGAGACCCAAATCCTCGCCGCCGCCTTCGCTTTCCTTGAAGGTGACAACGACCGTCGTGTCGGAATCCACGGTGAACTTATAGACGCTTCCGGTAGCTTCGACAGGCTGTTCGTTCACGGTGACGGTATCGACGACCTTGCCCTGCGGCGCAGTCACGCTGAGCGTCACTTCCGTGCCCTCTTCGTAGTACTTCTCATTCGTAGCGTCGGGGGAAAGGGTGTATTCGCCTTCATCGCAGGTGACTGTGACGGAATGGCGGACGACCGTTTCGACATACGCCTCTTCGAGGACGACCGTGTTACCGTCGTTATCGAAATAATAGGCGATTTCGAGAGAATCGACAGGAGACGTGCTCGTGAGGACGAACGTCGTCGTGGTGACAACGGTCGCAAGCGCGGCGTCCGTGCCCTTATAGGTCTTGACGACGTAGGTGAGTACGTTGTCGATAAGGGTCGCTTCGACGACTACCCACGCCTTTCCGCCGTCCGCGTAGAGGGCAAGATAATTCGCTTCATTCCATTCGGTATTTGTGATTTGGAGCTGGTCGAACATTGAATCGACGGGTTGCGTCCAAGTGTTTATATTCTCACCGTTGCCCGAGGAATTTAAGCCGAACGCTGCGGGATCCATGCGGAGACGGTACCACGCGTTATTGACGTTGATATCGACGACGAAGCCGTTCCAGCCCTTCTGCCCGCCGCTGAACAGGCCCTTGACGACGACGGTATTGCCGTTTGCGACCGTCTCTTTAAGGGTGTTCTCCGTGAACCATTGAAGGATCTGCCCGGTGACTTCATTCAACTTTTCGAAGTAGAGGTAGTGATCGAACACGGAGTTGAACCAGCAAATTCTGCCGTCCTCTTCCCATTGGAGGCTCCATGCTTCGAGCCCCACCGTCGCGTTATAGTAGTCCTCTCTGACTTTCGTCAAAACGGCGTCCTTTCCGTTGTAGTAGAGCTTGCCTTCCTCATCGACGACGATCGTATTGCCCTTGTCGTCTGCCCACTTGCCGTGATATTTCTCGGGCAAAGCCTCGGAGGTCTCATGCTCCGTCTTGGTCGAATAGATCATGCCGCCGTCTGCGCTGCCGTAGTTGCGGAACTCGATCTGCTTCAAATTCTTGTTATAGAGAAGGAGATACAGATCGCCGTTCGCATAGACGAAGTAGCTGATATACTTGTCGGAATCGATATCCGTCGTATTCTCGAATACCGTCGCCGTGTGAGGACCGTAGGTGATCGATCCCTTGTAGATACTCAACGGTTCGCCGCCGCCCGTCCAGCTACCGACAAGCTCGTCGGCGATCGTAACGGGAGGGACTGTCGTTTCTTTGAGATAGTAAGCGTTTTCCGTCGCGTTGTTCTCGACATAGCTCACGCCGAGGAGATACGCCTCGAAGTCCATGAGAAGCTGGATCGTATAGGTCTTGGAATCGCCCTCGGCGTCGGTGACGGTGAACACATAGCCGTCGATGATGCCCGAGCGGAGAAGGGTAATCGGTTCGCCATCGAAAGTGCAGCCTTCCTCTTGGCTGATCACAAGCCGACTTCCGACAGTGCCCGAAGCGCTCTTGTTCCATGTGCCGATAAACTGCGGCTCGATCTGACCGTTGCCGAGGGTGTATTGGTAACCGCTTCTGCTCTCGACATAGAGCGTAGCAGCCGTATCGTGATAGACGTCATAAACATCAGTTCCCGCGACCACGGTGTAGGAGAATTTGCCGACGCCGTTGTCGTGCGCAAGCTGCGAAACGATCTTGCCGAGCGTATCGTTGACGGTGATCTTGCCTTCCTGGCTCACCGTCAGGGTGATCCCTGCGGCAGACCACGACGTTCCGAGCAGATCTTGCTCCGCAATGGTGAGTTCGGGGCAATCCTTCTTGACGAAGAAGTAAGGTTTCTGGCCGGCAAGGATATCGGGATTGTCGTCCTTATAAACATTCTCGTGAAGGGTGAGGATGTTTTCGGAAGCCGTGAAGTCGTAATCCTTCCCGTTGTGCTTGAATTCCGCATTCAGGTTGACAGATACTTCCTCGCCGTTATACTTCACGACGACAACGCCGCCCACCGTCTCGATCGACAAAGTATCGCCGGGCGTCGTGACGCCTTCCCACTCGCCGGGATAATCCTC
>CANRIY010000179.1 GCA_947630775.1 uncultured Clostridia bacterium
GTGTTTCCGAGAACCCCTTTCCCCTTCGGGGACTTCCCCTAAAAGGGGCAGCGAGAACCCTATCCCCCGCTACGCGGGTACTTCCCCTACAAGGGGAAGCAAGGATTGCCCTTGCGCAGCTGAGGGGGTGTCCGTATCAATAATCACCCGCATAGAGGGTGATATATTTCATTTTCGGGCATAGCCCGTTACAGGCGGCGCCAAGTGCGCACGCACCCGTCCCCGATTTCGGCCTGAATCAAAACTTTCGGAATGATTTTCGTTCAAAAATAAAAATTTATTTAATTTTTTTATGATATTTGTTCAAAAAATACTTTCCAAATGAAAAAATTTATCGTATAATGGTATCAGAGGTAAAAAGAATGAAAAAAATTGTTATTTTCGGGAAGAGCGGAACGCTGGCGGAAGACCTCGGATGTGCCTTGGGGGATGAATTCCAAGCCGTCACGGAAACGGCCGACCCGCGGGAATATTTCCGCGACCATATGCCCTCTGCCGCCGTTTTCTGCGCCGACGATCCGTCGGAGTTTGACGTTATGGCCGTCTGTCCCATGCCCTGTTTCGCCGTGGCGGAAGAGCTCACCCCGACGGTTCTTGAAGCGGCGCTTCAGAATCATGCCGCCTACATCTTCCGCATGCCGCCGCCCATACGGATCTTTGCCGGCCGCCTCGCCGACGCGATCCGTGTTCACGCGCAAAGTCTTGACGGGCAAACCTGACGGGGCCGCAGTCCGAACCGTAATTTCCGAAGAATCTCGCGGGGGAAGGAGGCCTCATTCCGAGCCCCGCAAGGGGCGAGTGAATCCCCTCTTACGTACGGGCGTGGGCTTATGAGATCCGCTCGCTTCGCTCGGGATGAGGAAGAGGAGAAGCATTCCGCTTGTGCCCCGCGTCATTCTCCCCCGCGCGCACGTTCTTTTGGCGCGCGGCGAGAACCTTCGGACATTTTCCGCGGACTTCGTTCTTCGGGATGTTACGCTACGCTCAACATGACGATAACAATCTCGGGATGACGCCGCCCTCCCAAACTTGCCCTTCATACCATGCCCGAGAGGGAGGGCGCAGAACCGCCAAATACGCTTCCCTCTTTCATATATCCTCTTTTATAACGAAAAACGGCTTTCTCCATCAAGAAAATCGACCCTGCCGTTGACAGCGGGGGCGGATCGTCATATAATATCGGTATGAAAACGCTTGATCCCGAACTGCGTGGCGGAGTTGCCGTCTGTATCGCCGGAATGCTCTGCAATCTGCTTCTGTCCGCGGGAAAGATCGCCGTGGGGGTGCTCTGCGGGTCTGTCTCGGTCATGGCGGACGGCTTCAACAATGTAAGCGATTGCGGAAGCGGCGCCGTCGCGCTCGTCTCCTTCTTTATCGCGGGAAAGCCCGCCGATCAAAGGCATCCGTTCGGCCACCGCCGTGCGGAGTATATCGCCGCGATGATCGCGGGAGTCTTTGTCGTTTGTCTGGCGGCGGAGCTTCTGCGGGAATCGGTCGGGAGCGTGATCGGCGGTGGCGCGCCCGTGAGCACGACGCCCGTCTATCTTGTGCTCGGAATCTCCGTTGCGGTGAAGCTCGGCATGTTCCTGCTTTACCGCCTTGCGGCAAGACGGTTGGATTCGGTCGCCCTGAAAGCCGCCGCGACGGACAGCCTTTGCGACTGCCTTGCGACCGCCGCGGTCGCGATCGGCTCCGCGCTCTCCCCCCTCGCCCCTTCGGCGGACGGCTGGGCGGGCATTGCCGTTGCCCTCTTTATCGCATGGCAGGGGATCAGGCTCCTGAAAAGGACGAGTTCCGAACTCCTCGGGGAAGCGCCCGATCCCGCCCTTGCGAAGTTGATCGAAGAGATCCTTCTCTCCGAAAAAGACATCCTCGGCGTTCACGATCTGAGCATTTACAGCTACGGCAAGGGGGCTTCTTTTGCGACGATCCATGCGGAAATGGACGCCTGTATGCCCATGCTCGCCGCCCATGCCGTGATCGATGAAGCGGAAATGCGGGTCAAGCGGGAGACAGGGGTCCTTCTCACCGTCCATCTCGATCCCGTGGATCTTGAAAATCAGGCGGAGTCGCGGTTGAAACTCCTCGTTTTTGAGGCGGCGCGGGAGCTTACCGACGGGCTGGAACTGCACGATTTCCGCTTTATTCCCGACACGAATAAGGTGGAATTCGACGTCGGCGTTCCTTACGCCTGCAAGCTCACGGATGACGCCCTCCGCAGCGCGATCGAAAAAATCGTTCGCGATTTGGGCGCGTATGAGCCGATCATCCGCATCGAACGGGAATAAAGAGCTTTCCTCGGTTCGCAAATATTTGCATAAAAATCATTGCAAAATTTTTCTTCCTGTGGTAGAATAAACCTCGCGACACAATAGAATCATGTTCATGGAGATACAACGGGCATCGGTGTATCCTTGTCCTATTTCATGAACAGGATATTGTGTCGCAACAATTCGGGGATACTCGAAGCGGGCGCCTCGGATTGAGGCGTCCTTATTTTTAGTGCCCCGCGCCCCTTGGCGCTTGGCACCCCTCTCAGGGGAGCTGTCACGCGCTCTTGCGTGACTGAGGGGTTTCTCTCGCGTCATCCCGAGCCGCCGCTGACAAAGCGGCGTAGCGAAGGATCCCGAGGAACGAAGTCCGCCCCTCGGCGCCCCGCTCCCGCCCCTCGGCGCCCCTCTCAGGGGAGCTGTCACGCGCTCTTGCGTGACTGAGGGGTTTCCCCCCGCGTCATTCTGAGCCGAAAAGGCTATACGCAGTC
>CANRIY010000180.1 GCA_947630775.1 uncultured Clostridia bacterium
GAAGGAGTATATCCGCAAGGTGCTCGAAAGCGTGCGGCTCACGGGCGTCGAGGAGGGCTGGGAGGAACTCAACAAGGTGCCCGACGGCTTCCGCTACTTCGGCTATAACAGTAAGATCAACGGCGACCCCGCGAGCGTGGGGACGCACATCGTCATCGATAAGACGGTGGCGGCATATAAGTACGACTACCGCATCCAGAACAAGGAGCACCCCATCCGCGCGCTTTCGGACAGGAAGAAGGACAACATCGACCTTGCCCGCGTCAAGGGGAAATAAGATTTTGTAAAGTTTATGAGAAGGGGCGCTTTCGGGCGCCCCTTCTCCTTGACAGGCGGGGCGGTTTGGGATATAATAGAGTTTGCCGAGGAAATGTCGCTATGATCAAAAACGCCCTGAAAAACTTCTTTAAGAACCTTATTTACGTCTTTGTCCCCATGGGCATCGTGTATCTCTTTTTTCTCATCGCCGTGTTCATTCTCATCGGTTCGCTCGTGCAGATCGCGGGGGTCATGCTCTCGGATGTGTTCGACCTCATCGAAACTTCGGTGAGCGAATCGTCGGCCTCCGTCAACGATTTCTTCTCCTACGCATTCGATCAGCTGGAATGGAACGGCAGTTTTATCTACATGATCGTGCGCGCCTTCCAGACGCGGTGGTTCAGCAACACCGTCAAGGGCTTTTTGGAGACGCTCAACATCTCTTCGGCGGGCTTCGGCGAGAGTTTCGATGCCATCATCGGCGAATTTATGGTGAAACTCGCCGCGATCGTCTCCGCAGTCGTCATTCTTTGCATCATCGGCATCGTCCTCGCCAACTTCCTCACCCGCGTCGTGGTGCGCAAGAACACCGCCAAGCGCGACATCCGGAAATTTGTCGTCGCGCATACCATTCTTCCCATCGTGCAGGCGCTGTTCGTCGTCGGCGCCGTCGTCGTGCTCATCTTTATCCGGTATTACGGCTTGCTCGTCGTTGCGGCGCTCCTCATCATGTCGTGCGCGTTCTCCCTCACTTCGTCGTGGGTCGTGCACCGCAGCGGAGACCTCAAACTCAAAGAAGTCGTCACGATGCGCAATGTTTTGAGGCACCTCGCCTCCATCGGCGTGATCCTCGTCCTCAACGTCGGGCTCGCCGCCGCATTCTACGCCATCCACCCGCTGCTCGCCATCCTCATCATGATCCCCGTCATTCTGTATTCGCTGAACATCGTCGGGGTCAACACGGATAGTTTCGTCTGCGAGATGATCGAAAAGAAGCGCGCGGCGGAGGGCGAAGAGGCCGTGCCCGCAGAGGGCGCGGGGATCGCCGAAGGCGCGGAGGGCACGAAAGCGGCGGAGATCGCTCCCGCCGAGGAGCCGAAAAAGGAGCCCGAAAGAGAGCCCGAAAAGGCGTCAAAAAAGGAGCTCAAAAAGGAGGCCAAAAAAGAGGCCGCAAAATCTTCCCGCCGCAAGAAAGATGAATAGGGCGCGGCCGCGCCGCAAACAAAAAGAGCAGTCGACCGACCGCTCTTTTTTCATGCCGTTTTTGTGCCGCTTTCATACCGTTTTCATGCTGCGCGCAAATTCGATCTTCGAGTCCCGTCCCCGACCTGTTCTGCCGCCGCAAACCCGTTCTCGAACCGTTTCCGAGGCGGGGGATAAAACTTGCAATTTGTTGAGATATATGATATGATTACAGAGGCTTCATGCCATAGAATGAAAAATCAGGAGGATCTACTTATGAATGTTTGCGATAACAACAGACCCTGCCCGTGCACGTACGACTGTCCGCGCCACGGGAAGTGCTGTGCCTGCGTGGCGCATCACCGCGACCACAACGAGGGCGTTCCGGGGTGCTTCTTCTCCAAAGAGGCGGAGGCGACCTACGATAGGAGCATCGAAAACCTCGCGAGGGATAAGGGGCTTCTATAATTTTTGGGAAAAGCGCACGAACCGCACCGCATACAAGAAGGTGACGCAACTTGCGCCTTTGGCGGCGCGCCCCGGTGCACAGTCCACAGGGCTGATGCAGTTTGCGGCAAACGTTTGTGTTTTCAAACAGTTCGCCCGCAAACCGACTGCTCCCGCAGTCGCCTCCACCCTCAAGTCCCGTCACAATTCGGAATCAAACAAACCCGCATGGACAAAAGTCCATGCGGGTTTGTTGGTTGAGCACCTTGTGCGTAAATTGAAGTTCAAGTTTTAGATGGACAGGTTAGGAAGTTTAACCCTCTTTATGCAAGTGATTCAGTAAATGAACACTTTACCAAATAAAATGTCCATTTCCTACTCCTGGGCTGAAACTACTTGGTTCGATTTTTATTTTCAGCCAGTTTTCATTTGTAACTTCGATAAAAGAAATGTCCGCCATATATTCACTGACATTGCCGCACTTGACACCATCGAGATACTTAACTGTAATAAATTTTTTTTCATTAGACTGCAAGTTATGCGTATCGAATTTTGTCGGAATGATTATACTCGACAAAATGCCATTTTCATATTCTTCGATAATGGACAAGCTGTTAAGCGTAAACGCATTTGATATAGATATCTCTTTACACATAACTTTTACTTTGGTAATTTTGCTCTTGACCATATAATATTCCCCGTTCTTCAAATAATATCTATCCTAAAATCATTTGCATTTCAATATCGCGGCTTATTTGTACGATCTCTTGCGCAATATCTTCACATCGTTTTGTTATATCT
>CANRIY010000181.1 GCA_947630775.1 uncultured Clostridia bacterium
TCGTTCGTGACATCTCCCCTATGAGGGGCGACAAGAACCCCTCAGTCACCTGCGGTGCCAGCTCCCCCTCGAGGGGGAGCCGAGAAATAAGGATTTAACTCCGTTTCACTTTGATGTGGACTTTTTTGCCCTTATGGAGAATAAAATCGCCTGCGGGAAGGGGCGTCGAGAGAGTCGCCTTTTCGTCTCCGACCGACACGCCGCCCTGCTCCAAGAGCCTTCTCGCCTCGCCGTTGGATTTGCACAGTCCCGTGCTTACGAGGACGCCGACAATATTGTCGACATCGGCGGAAATCATCTTTTCGGGCATTTCCCCTTCCCCCGAAAACGCGGCGCGTGCCTGAGCCGCGGCGGTGTCCGCCGCCTCTTTGCCGTGCACCGTCCTTGTGATCTCGTAGGCAAGGCGTTCTTTGGCGGCGTTCATGCGCTCATCCTGATAGCGGCAGAGCTCTTTGATCTCTTCAACGGGCACAAACGTCAGGAGCATAAAGCACTTTTCGACGTCCGCGTCGGCGGTGTTGCGCCAGTACTGGTAGAATTCGTACGGGCTCGTCTTGTTTTCGTCCAGCCAGACGGCGCCCTTCTGCGTCTTGCCCATCTTTTTGCCCTCGCTCGTCGTGAGGAGCTGGAAGGTCATGGCGAATGCGGGCTTCCTCTCCTTTCTCCGTATTAGGTCGGCGCCCGCGAGGATATTGCTCCACTGGTCGTCGCCGCCCAGTTCCAGCGAACATCCGTATTTTTGGTGCAGGACGAGGAAATCATATGCCTGCATCAGCATATAATTGAATTCGAGGAAGGAAAGCCCCCGCTCCATGCGCGAACGGAAGCACTCCGCCGTGAGCATTTTATTGACGGAGAAGTGCACGCCGATATCCCGCAAAAAGTCGATATAATTGAGCCCCATGAGCCAGTCGGCGTTGTTGACGACGATCGCAGCGTTTTCGCCCTCGAAGCGGACGAATTTGGACATCTGCTTTTTGAAGCACTCCACATGGTGGGCGATAGTCTCCTTCGTCATCATGGAACGCATATCCGTTCTGCCCGAAGGATCGCCGATCATCGCCGTGCCGCCGCCGATGAGGACGATGGGCTTGTGCCCTGCGTCCTGCATGTGCTTCATCGCGACAAGCTGCATGAAGTGCCCGACGTGGAGAGAATCCGCCGTAGGGTCGAATCCGATGTAGAAGGGGACGCTCTCTTTGCCCAAGAGCTCGTAGAGCTCCTCTTCATAGACGGTCTGTTTGATAAATCCCCTCTCGCGGAGGGTGTCCATTACGTTTGACATAACTCGCTCCTTGTAAGGTTTATTATACAACCGCGGGAGAGATCTGTCAAACATTCCGTGGAGATTTAAGCAAATTCGGCAAATTTTGCCGCTTCCCTCTCACGGGTGTTGAGCCCTTCGAGACAGTGCAGTGCGCGGAAAAAGTCCTCTGCCGTCTGAAAGGCGCCAAGCGATTCGAAGAGCTCCCTGTTGCGCGCCGCTCTCCGCTCCCTTTCGTGCCGTTCTACCGCCCTTTCGAATCCATTCTGTTTCATGCTCCCTATTCTATGCAAAATATATGACAATATTTGTCATGTATAAAAAATTCCTTTCATTTTTGAAAAATCAGACGGGATGACACCCCCTCAGTCGCGCAAGGGCAGCGCGCCAGCTCCCCCTCAAGGGGGAGCCAAGGGGCGGGGACGCAAGGGCAGCGCGCCAGCTCAGGCGGAAAAGGCTCCAAGAATAGAATGGTCGCCTTTTCCCGCCATCCCCAAGGAAGGACCCCTCAAGGGGAGCCAAGGGACGCGGGGATATTTGACAAATTTTGTCATATATGGTAAAATCAACAAAAATCCCGCCGTGACTGCGGCGGAGGAGGAAAGCCCATGAAATACGAGATCATGATCGATATCCTGTTTACCCTTCTTTCCAAGCGCAAGACGAGCGCGAGCGAACTCGCGAAAAAATACGAGGTCTCCGTGCGTTCCATCTACCGTTATGTGGATGAAATGACGATCGCGGGCATCCCCATCGATGTGACGCGGGGTGCGGCGGGCGGGATCGCGATCCCCGACAGCTTCAAACTTCCCCGCGGTCTGCTCTCGCGGGACGAGTACGCGCACACCGTCGAAGCCATCCTCACGATGATCGAACAGACGCACGACAGCGTGCTCGAATCGGCGTACGGGAAGCTCACGGCGCAGATGAAGGCCGAAAAATTCGATACCGCCCTTTCGGGCAATATCCTCGTCGACAGCGGGACGTGGGGGGACGAGCGGAGATTTTCGGACAAACTCACCCTTCTCGAACAGGCGATCGAGGGGCGGGAAGCGCTCGAGATCGAATATTTCGACCGTGCGGGAGAGGTGACGCGGCGGGTGATCCATCCGCACCTTCTCATCTACAAACAGAATATCTGGTACGTCTGGGCGCACTGCATGCTGCGGGGCGAATTCCGCACCTTCCGCGTCGGGCGGATGCGCACCATCAGCCGCACGGGGGCTACATTTGAGCGGAAGCCCTTCTCGCGGGAAGACATCCCCCTCAATTTCTGGCGGAACGAGAAGATCGCCGAGGTCAAACTGCGGATCTCCCCCGAAAAACTCCCCTA
>CANRIY010000182.1 GCA_947630775.1 uncultured Clostridia bacterium
CTCGGGCGGACTCATCGTCCTTGACGAAGACACCTGCATGGTCGATCTTTCCAAGTTCTACCTTGAATTTACGGCGGACGAATCGTGCGGGAAGTGCACCCCCTGCCGCATCGGCACAAGGCGCCTTCTCGACATGCTCACCAAGATCACCGAAGGCAAGGGCGAGGAGGGCGACATCGAAAAGATCGAAGCGCTCGCAGAGCACATGAAGTCCTCTTCTCTTTGCGCTTTGGGGCAATCCGCGCCCAACCCCGTGCTCTCTACCCTGCACCACTTCCGCAACGAGTACGAGGATCATATCAAGAATCATCACTGCACGGCGGGCGTCTGCAAGGCGCTTTTGAGCTACACGATCGACAAAGAGAAGTGCATCGGTTGCGGCCTCTGCGCGAGGAACTGCCCCGTTGCGGCGATCTCCAAGACAGATTACACCGCCCCCGGGCACAAGCTCCCTTCCATGGCGATCGATCCCGCAAAATGCATCAAGTGCGGCGTGTGCCAGAGCAACTGCAAGTTCAAGGCAGTTGAGAGAAAGTGAGGTGACAGACAATGGCTAACATGATCAATCTGAAAATCAATAATATCCCCGTGACCGTGCCCGAGGGTTCCACCATCCTCGACGCGGCAAGACAGGCAAATATCGTCATTCCCACCCTCTGCTATCTGAAGGACGTCAACTGCGTCGGCTCCTGCCGTATGTGCCTCGTGGAAGCGACGGGCGCGCGCGGGCTTGTCGCCGCATGCGTGTACCCCGTTTCCGAGGGCATGGAAGTCAAGACGAATACGGAGAAAGTGAGAAAGAGCCGCAAGATGACCCTCGAACTCATGCTCTCGAAACATAAGAAGGAGTGCCTCGCCTGCGAGAGAGCGGGCAACTGCGAACTGCAGCGGCTCTCCATCGAGTATCACTGCGATCCGCAATACTTTGCGAGCGACGATACCCGCCACCCCATCGACTTCTCCGCCCCCTATGTCGTGCGCGACAGAGACAAGTGCATCAACTGCATGCGCTGCGTCGCGGCGTGCAACAAGCAGGCGGTCGGCGCGATCGGCGCCATCCAGAGAGGGTATAATGCCCACGTCGGCAGCGCATTCGAGATGGATCTGATGTCCTCCGTCTGCGTCGGCTGCGGCCAGTGCGTCGTTGCCTGCCCCGTCGGCGCCCTCAGAGAGCGCACCACCGTCGACGACGTTTGGGACGCCATCGCAAATCCTCAGAAGAAGGTGGTCTTCTTCACCGCTCCGTCCGTCCGCGCGACGCTCGGCGAGGCGTTCGATAACCCCGTCGGCACCAACGTCGAGGGCAAGATGGTCGCCGCGATCAGACGGCTCGGGGACGTCGAAGTGTTCAACATGGACGTCACCGCCGACCTTACCATCATGGAAGAGGCGACCGAGCTTCTCAACCGCATTCAGACGGGCGGCACGATGCCCATGTTCACGAGCTGCTGCCCCGGCTGGGTCAAATTTGTGGAACAGAAGTATCCCGAGATGATCCCCCACCTTTCCACCTGCAAATCACCGCAGGAGATGTTCGGCGGACTGCTCAAAACGTATTATTGCGAGAAGATGGGGATCGACCCCAAAGATCTCTACGTCGTCTCCGTGATCCCTTGCACGGCGAAAAAGTACGAAGCGTCCCGTCCCGAAATGCAGGGCGAAGTCGATGCCGCCCTCACGACGAGGGAGCTCGCCCGCATGATCAAGACGGCGGGCATCGACTTCAACTCCCTGCCCGAAGAAGAGTTCGACAACCCGTTTGCGACCTGCTCGGGCGGCGGCACCATCTTCGGCGCAACGGGCGGCGTGATGGAAGCGGCGCTCCGCGTTGCCGCAAAGATGCTCGACGGGAAGTTTGAAGTCATCGACTTCCATGAAGTCCGCGGCACGACTCCCATCAAGGAAGCCACCTATAAGATCGCGGGGAAAGAGATCCGCGTCGCCGTTGCGAGCGGGCTTGCGAACGCGAAAGAGATCATTGAAGGCGTGAAGAACGGCACCCGCCATTACGATTTCGTTGAGATCATGGCATGCCCCGGCGGCTGTGTGAACGGCGGCGGACAACCCACCCTTCCCGACAGCATCCGCAACTCCCTCGATCTCAAATCTCTGCGCGCGGAAGCGCTCTATAAGAGCGATACAAAGAACGAATACCGCCGCTCTGCCGACACGCCCGTCATCAAGATGATCTACGACGAATATTTCGGCGCACCCAACAGCGAGAAGGCGCACAAAGTTCTCCACACGCACTACCACGAGGACAAGAGAATTTAACTACACCAATCTCCTTTGTGAAAGAAAGGCCGACCCTTCGCGGTCGGCTTTTCTTTTTATTCTCGGCTCCCCGCCCCCCGTCATTCTGAGCCGAATTGCTATACACAGTCCGAATCGCAATTCCCGAAGAATCTCGCGGGGGGCGGGACCTCATTCCGAGCCCCCGTAGGGGGCGAGTGAATCTCCTCGTAAGTACGGACGCCCGTGGGTCTATGAGATCCGCTCGCTTCGCTCGGGATGAGGAAGAGGAGAAAACGGAACGCTTGTGTCCCCGCGTCATTCTGAGGGTGCTCTGCGACCGA
>CANRIY010000183.1 GCA_947630775.1 uncultured Clostridia bacterium
CCCTCACAGCCCATCGGGCTGTTGAGGAGAATGACGCCGCTCCTCCCCTACTTCGCGCCAAGAGAGGCACTCGTGCCGCGCTTAGTGCAATAGAATGCGCGCGGGGCGGGAGGGGGCATGCCACGGACTCCCCTCCTCGGGATGAGGTTCCCCTCGGCGCCCCCCGCGTCATTCTGAGACAGTGAGTTGTACGCAGTCCGAACCCCGCAATTCCCGAAGAATCTCGCGGGGACAAACAGTCGAAACAAATTTGAACAAATGTTTGACAAACAGAAAAGACTGTGCTATAATGGAGAAAAGGTGAAAACATGATCGATGAAGCACGGTTGAAAATTCTTGTGGAAAGCGCAAAGTTCGACGTCTCCTGCTCCTCTTCGGGGAGCGGGCGAAAAAATGAGGGCGGCATCGGGAACGGATACGCGGCGGGGTGCTGTCACTCCTTCACGCCCGACGGGCGGTGCATTTCGCTTCTCAAAATGCTCCTCTCCAACGACTGCATCTTTGCCTGTAAATACTGTATGAACAGGTGCGACGCGGACATGCCCCGTGCATCGGCGACGCCCGACGAGGTCTGTTCGCTCGTCATGGACTTTTATAAGCGAAACTATATCGAGGGGCTCTTCCTCTCTTCCGCCGTGCACATCTCGCCAAATTACACCATGGAACAGCTCTATCTCACCGTCAAAAAGCTCCGCACGGAGTACAATTTTCACGGCTACATTCATGTCAAGGGGATCCCGCACGCCGACGCGGAGATCGTCAGAAAAACCGCCCTCTATGCGGACAGGATGAGCTACAACATCGAGCTTCCCTCCGAGCGGAGCCTCAAACTTCTTGCGCCGCAGAAGAGCCGCGAAAGTCTGCTTCTGCCCATGGCGCAGTTGCAGCGGGAGCGGATGGAGTTCAAAGAGGAGAAGCGCAAGGGGTATTTTTTGCCCGCGGGACAGACGACGCAGATGATCGTGGGGGCAAGTCCCGAAAAGGACGGTGCGATCTTGAGGCTTTCGCAGGGGCTTTACCGCAAAAACGGGCTGAAACGCGTCTATTATTCCGCATATGTGCCCGTCGTGCACGATTCCCTTCTGCCTGAACTCCCGGGCGGGGCACTCAGGGAGCACCGTCTGTATCAGGCGGACTGGCTGCTCCGTTTTTACGGGTTCGACGCCGAAGAACTCCTGCCCGCGGACGGGGATCTCTCCCTTGAATTCGATCCCAAGTGCGCCTGGGCGCTCGCCCATATGGAGCTATTCCCCGTTGAGGTGAACCGCGCTCCCCTTGAAGTGCTTCTCCGCGTCCCCGGGATCGGCGCAAGGAGCGCACAGCGCATCCTCGACGCGCGTCGGTTCACCGGACTCACCTTCGAACATCTCAAAAAAATGCGCGTCGTCCTGAAACGGGCGCGGCACTTCATCACGGCAAGCGGCAAGTTTTACGGCGCAAACGAAAGGGCGGTGAGAGGGCTTCTCGCCGCCGAGGAATCCAAATCAAACGCGGTGCAGATGAGTCTGTTTCCGAATGAAACTGCGCTCTCCGCGCTCACGGGGGAACTGTGATCTACTTTTATGACGGAACAAAAGAGGCCTTTCTCACCGCCCTGCTTCTCTCTTACGACGACCCGCTCCCCGTGCTGACTTCGGGGAACTGCCAGCTCGCCCTCGGACAGCGGACGGTCTTCGTGCGTGCGGACGCGGAAAAGGCGAAAAAAGCGGAGCGGAGGCTCCTTTCGATCGATAAGGACTGCATGCGCGACCTCGATCTTCTCTTGCGAAGCGGTGACGCCGACAAGGATACCGTTGCGCTCGGCTATTTCCGCATGATCGCCAAGCGGCAGCGTCCCGTGCGGGAAATGCTCGGCGAGGACGACGTTTTGAATGCCGAAAACCATATCCGCCGGGTGACCTTCGAGATCCACCGCATGAAGGGCTTTCTCCGCTTTATGGAGTGCGCGAGCGGGGCGCTCTACGCCCCCATCGTTCCCGACAACGATATCTGCGACCTGCTTGTCCCGCACTTCCGTTCCCGCCTGCCCATGTACTTCTTCGTCATTCACGACGTCAAGCGCAAAAAGGCGGCGGTCTATGACGGGGAACACACCTTCCTCGCCCCGCTCGGCGAGGCGGAAATCGTCCTCTCGGCGGACGAGGCGGCGTGGCAGGGGCTATGGAAGGAATACTATGAGAGCGTAAATATCCCCTCGCGCGAGCGGCTCAAACAGATGCGCGGCTACATGCCCGTGCGGTATTGGAAATTCATGCCCGAGAAACATTGAGCGCTTCGAGACTTTCCGTCAAAAGGCGCAAGTGCTCACGCTCCTCGGCAAGAATGGAAGAGAGGACCTCGGCGGCGGCGGGGTTTTCGATCTCGCAGAGCATGGCGGAATAGGACGCGACCGCGTTTTGCTCCTCCTCGACGTCCGCTTTCAGCATTTCGGCGGTCTCCCGCGCGTAATTGACGCAGGACGCCGAATAATAGGATACGGGATAGGGCGGGCAGGCGGTAAAGACGGGCGAAGCCCCGAGACGGGTGATGAG
>CANRIY010000184.1 GCA_947630775.1 uncultured Clostridia bacterium
GATCATCACCGCGCTTCCGCCCGCGGCGATCGCCTTCACGATGTCGCCCGAATACTTGATCCCGCCGTCCGCAATGATGCGCTTGCCGTGTTTATCCGCCTCTTCCGCACAGTCGAGGACTGCGGAAAGCTGCGGCACGCCAATCCCCGCGACGACGCGCGTCGTGCAGATAGAGCCGGGGCCGATGCCGACCTTCACAACGTCCGCACCCGCATCGATGAGCGCCCGCGTCGCCTCCGCCGTCGCCACATTCCCCGCGATGAGCGGCACATAGGGATAATTTTTCTTGATCTCCTCCACTTTTTTGACGACCATGGCAGAGTGTCCGTGCGCGGTGTCGATCGCGATGACGTCCACCTTCGCCTCTACGAGCGCCGCAACGCGTTCCATGGTATTCGCCGCCGTGCCGACCGCCGCGCCCACGAGGAGCCGTCCGTTTCTGTCGCGCGCCGAATTGGGATACTGGATGGCCTTTTCAATGTCTTTAATGGTGATGAGCCCTTTGAGATACCCCGCCTCGTCCACGAGAGGAAGTTTCTCGATCCTGTGTTTCCCCAAGATCTTCTGCGCCTCGGAGAGCGTTGTGCCGACGGGCGCGGTGACGAGATTTTCCCGCGTCATGACATTCTCGATCGGCTGGGAAAAATCCGTTTCGAATCTTAAATCGCGGTTGGTGAGAATGCCCACGAGCTTCCCCTGCCGCGTGATGGGGACGCCGCTGATCTTATAGCGCTCCATGAGGGCGACCGCGTCCCGCACGAGGTTCTGCGGCTCCAAAAAGAAGGGGTCGGTGATGACGCCGTGCTCACTGCGCTTCACCTTATCGACTTCCTTTGCCTGATCCTCAATGGACATGTTCTTGTGCAGGATCCCCATGCCCCCCTCGCGCGCCATCGCGATCGCAAGACGGGATTCCGTCACCGTATCCATCGCGGCGGAAAGAATGGGTATATTCAGTTCGATCCCCTCGCACAGCGTCGTTTTGAGCTCCGCTTCCCGCGGGAGAACGTCGGACGCCTGCGGAATGAGCAAGACGTCGTCGAACGTCAGTCCTTCTTTGATGATTTTTCTCATTGATCTCCCTCCGTGCTTCCTGCAAGCCGCAGATAATCGTCATTATGTTCGAAATCGGAGCGGCGAAGCGCCGCGCGGATCTCTTCAAGAAAACCGCCGTCCCCCCGCTCTGTCGCCTCCGCCGCAAGCGCGACGACGGGATTCCCCGCAGGGAAGGATGACAGCGTCTCCGAGAGCGCAAAGGCAAGCGCCGCCCTCTTTTTTTCGTCCGAATCGGAAAGACGGTACATCACCCGCGCCGCACATCCCGAAAGATAGTCCCTGTATCGGTAAGCGGGAAGGTCCTCTTCTTCGGGCGCCGTCCGCTCGCAGTAGGCGGAAAAACCGTCGTTTTTGTAAAGCTCGTCCCAGCGGCTGAGCGCCGTTTCGTCGTCCCCGTTCTCTTGGGCGATCAGAAAAGAGCGCGCAAGGCAATCGAGATCCCCCGAACGCTCGTACTCTTTATAAGCAAAATGCCCGCTCACGGATCCCATACCCATAGAGGCGCAGCAAAAGAGAGGATGAGAAGGAGCATCGCTCCCAAAAGGATGATCGCAGCGAGCGTGATCGCCGCGGTTTTCAGGATAAGTCTCTTCATGCCGTATCTTGAAACGTTCTTCGTGTGATTTTTCCCATTCTATCATACCTCCGAAAAAAAAGCAACCGTATCGACACAAAAAGTCATGAAGCAAGCCGTTTTTTCATAAGGATAAAGCATGAAAAAACGTTTGATCCCCTTTTTACTTGTGATAGCGCTCCTGCCCGTGCTCGCCGCCTGCGGCGGGAATTACGATTATACCGTCCACATCTCCGAAGCAAAATCGGATATCTTCCGTGCCGAGACGGAAGAATTTACCGTCACCGTCTCCTGCGTATCGCGGGAGTACCCGTTCGGTTTGGACGGGATCGCCTGCCCGAAGAGCGACATCGTCGAGATCTCCCTCATCCCCGCAGAGAAACTTTCGGACGAGTATACCGTCGAACTCGACATGGGTACGGGAAAAATCGGGGGCGAGATGTCTTACCGCAACGCCTTTGCCGATTACTATCTTTCGGAGAGCGTCGACGCGTTCCCCGACAAGACCGTCTCCGTCACCGTCTCGTGGGGAGAGGAAACACGGGAGATCACCGCAACGTCCGTCAAAAACGAGAATACTTTGAGCGTAGAGGACGCGCTCGGGTGTGCGATCGAGGCGGAGAACGAACGGATCGAGCGTATGACGAGCGGCGGCTCCTTTTGCGGCGAATTTCACGTGCGGCTTCTGCGGAGGGATAAAAACTATTACTATGTCGGGATCATTGATCGCGACGGCGAAACGCTGTCTCTTCTTCTCGACAGCGAAACCGGCGAAGTCCTCGCAAGAAGAGATACACGGATATAAGGTACGTGATTTTGGAATCGTTGCCCACCCCCCTACCCGTTGCGGCGGCAGGGACCGCCGCAACCCCGT